>NZ_RZTC01000164.1:0-10322 GCF_004023165.1 Mesorhizobium sp. M7A.F.Ca.MR.176.00.0.0
GGGTAGGGGTGAGGGGCAGCACGAACTTGCGAAAGATTCGGCGCCACCCGTGGAAGCCATGCCGGCTGCTCTCGTGGCCGAAGCGCCCGCCGCCGAAATCGCACCTCCCATTCGCCAGCCTGCGCCGATCGAATCGCAGCCGGTCATTGCGGAAATCGCGCCCGAGCCGCAGTCTCTTCCACAACCCGCGCCGGAGCCGAAAGCCGCCCCTGGCAAGGTGACCGTCACCAAAAAGGTCGAGCAGAAGGCCGAGCCGCGGAAGGCGCCCGAACCGGCACCGAGGCGCTCCTGGTTCCAGCGCATGAAGGACGGGCTTGCCCGCTCCTCCAAGGAGCTCACCGGCAACATTGCCGGCGTCTTCACCAAGCGCAAGCTGGACGAAGAGACTTTGCAGGACCTCGAGGATGTGCTGATCCGTGCCGATCTCGGCATGGAGACGGCCTTGCGCGTTACCGACGCGCTGGCCGCCAGCCGCTACGGCAAGGACGTCTCGGACACCGAGGTTCGCGCCATCATGGCTGCCGAGGTGGAAAAGGTGTTGACCCATGTCGCCATGCCGCTGGAACTCGACCTCTCGCATAAGCCGCATGTCATCCTGGTGGTCGGCGTCAACGGTACCGGCAAGACCACGACCATCGGCAAGCTCGCCGCCAAGCTCACCGATGGCGGGCTGTCGGTGATGCTCGCTGCCGGCGACACCTTCCGCGCCGCTGCGATCGAGCAGCTGAAGATCTGGGGCGAGCGGACGAAATCGCCGGTCATCGCCTCCAAGATCGGCGCCGATGCCGCAGGGCTCGCCTATGACGCCTTCGAGAAGGCCAGGGAGGCCGGTTCCGACGTGCTGATCATCGACACCGCCGGCCGCCTGCAGAACAAGACCGAACTGATGGCCGAGCTCGAAAAGATCGTCCGCGTGCTTGGCAAACTCGACCCGGAAGCGCCGCACACCGTGCTGCAGACAGTCGACGCCACCACCGGCCAGAACGCGCTCAACCAGGTCGAGATCTTCCGCAATATCGCCGGTGTCAACGGCCTGGTGATGACCAAGCTGGACGGCACGGCACGCGGCGGTATTCTGGTGGCGATCGCGGCAAAGCACAAATTGCCGGTCTATTTCATCGGCGTCGGCGAACAGGTCGACGACCTCGAACCGTTCTCAGCAAGCGAATTCGCCAGGGCGATCGCTGGAGTAGCCTAACAAGCATGTCCCAAAAAGGTGCAGACTTTTTGGATCAGATCATGCGCAAGAAAGAGATTCCATGAACCCACCCATTCTCGAACGCGATCCGTCGGACCCGCAGAAGCAGAAGAAGGAAGGCGTCAATCCGCTGCTCAAGCTGGTGCTGGAGCTTGGGCCGTTGATGGTGTTCTTCTTCGCCAATGCGCGCGGCGGATGGCTGGTGCAGAAATTCCCTGTTCTGGCCGAGTTCGGCGGGCCGATCTTCGTTGCCACCGGGCTGTTCATGGCCGCCACGGCAATCGCCCTGATCGCCTCGTGGCTGCTCACCCGCACCTTGCCGATCATGCCGATGGTGTCGGGCGTCGTCGTCTTCATCTTCGGCGCGCTGACGCTCTATCTGCAGGACGACATCTTCATCAAGATGAAGCCGACCATCGTCAACACGCTGTTCGGAGGCGTGCTGCTCGGCGGCCTCTACTTCGGCAAGTCGCTGCTTGGCTATGTCTTCGATTCAGCCTTCAGCCTCGACGCCGAAGGCTGGCGGAAACTGACCTTCCGCTGGGGCCTGTTCTTCCTGTTCCTGGCCATCGTCAATGAGGTGGTGTGGCGCAATTTTTCCACCGATGCCTGGGTTACTTTCAAGGTCTGGGGCATCATGCCGATCACGCTTCTGTTCACCTTCAGCCAGATGCCGCTGATCCTGCGTCATTCGCTCGAGGACAAGGCCGGCAAAGAAGAGAAGGCCGGGAAATAGAGCAGTTTCAGGAAAAGTGTCCGGAGTTGCGTCAAAACAAAGGGAAACAGCGGTTCTGCGTTCGTGAGACAATGAACCGTTCTGGGGAGAGGGACATGGAATTCATCACCACGCACGACCAGTTGAGGACGATCTACAAGACGCCACGGCCGACCGACGGTTCTATCCGCAAGGAGCTGAAAAAACTTGACGGCCATTGCCGCTCCTTCATCGGCAAGAGCCCGTTCGTGCTGATCGGCTCGTCCGACGGTGCCGGCAACGCCGACGTGACGCCGAAGGGCGACAAGCCGGGCTTTGCCACCGTTCTCGACGACACCACCATCGCCATTCCCGACCGGCCCGGCAACAACCGGCTCGACACGCTGGAGAACATCCTCCTCAATCCCTCGGTCGGGCTGCTCTTCCTCATTCCCGGCATGAACGAGACGCTGCGCGTCAACGGCGATGCCCGCATCACCGTCGACGCAAATTTGCGCGAACGGCTCGCCGTCGACGGCAGGGGGCCGCAAAGCGTCGTCGTGGTCAGCGTCAAGGCCGCCTACATGCACTGCGCAAAAGCCTTCATGCGCTCGGATTTGTGGAAGCCGGAAACCTGGTACGACCGCGCGACGCTGCCGACGCTCGGCCAGATCATGCGCGATCAGCTGGCGGTTGCCGATTCCGCCGAGGCGACCGATCGCTGGCTCGACGAGGAATACAGGAAGACGATGTGGTAGGGTTCCGAACGCGATTCGCGTCTGGACCGATTCCATACATTGCTGAACATCCTTGCCATTTCCGGCAGCCTGCGCGCGGCCTCCACAAATTCGGCGCTGATCGCCGCACTGGCGCGCGAAGCGCCGTCTGGCTGCCGCGTCACCGTCCGTGACGGGCTCGGCCGTCTACCGATCTTCAATCCCGACGATGAAGGCGAGCGGACACCGCTCGAAGCCTCCAAGCTGATCGATGCCGTCAGCCGAGCCGACGGCCTGATCGTTTCCTGTCCGGAATATGCCCATGGCGTGCCGGGCGGGCTGAAGAACGCCCTCGACTGGCTGGTCTCGCGCGATGCCGCTGTCGCCAAGCCCGCCATGCTGGCACACGCCTCGCCGCGCTCGCTGTTCGCCCGCGCCGCACTGGCCGAGATCATGCGCACCATGTCGTTCGCACTTTGCGACGACGTGCTGGAGATTGCCCTGCTCGGCAAGAAGCCGCCGGAGGTGACGGGCATCCTCGACGAGCCGGGGAACCGGCAGGCGATGCATGATGCGCTGAATGCCTTCGCGGAGTTTATCCGCTCGCGTTGAGCGGCGGCCACCCCAGACCTTCGAGCTAGCCCTTTCGCAGCGTCTCCACATCAGTCTTCCCAACGTACCAATCGCGCGCGTTGACCTCTTCAAAAACCACCCAGACATCGTCGTTGCTCAGCCCGGTGGCGTCCATGATGGCCGCCGTCACCTTTTTGGCGATGTCCGCCTTCTTGCCTGCCGGATCGGCTGATATCACTTCCTTGACGATGCGGATGTTGACGAATGGCATTTTGTCCTCCCGGGATGTTCGTGCTCGCGACCCGCTTCGATGAAACCGTCGGACGGCCGCCAGTGCTCCAGTCTCAGCCAGTGCTCCAGTCTCAGCCAGTGCTCCAGTCTCAGTATGTCTTGGCGCCGTTGACCATCAGCCGCACCATGTAGAGCGACGTGGTGCCGGCGATGTAGAGGCAATTCAGCTTGTTGCCGCCGAACACGCAGTTGGCGGTAACTTCCGGCACCTTGACCTTGCCGATCAGCGTGCCGTCCGGATCGTAGCAATGGATGCCGTCGGCGGCACTGGTCCAGATGCGGCCGTCCTCGTCGAGCCTGAAGCCGTCGAACAGGCCGGCCGTGCAGTCGGCGAAGATTTTCTCGCCCGAAACCTTCTTGCCGCCCTTGCCGACATTGAACACCCGCATATGCGCCGGATTCTGGGCGCCATGCGTGCGGCCGGTGTCGACGACATAAAGCTTGCTCTCGTCGAGCGAGAAGGCCAGGCCGTTGGGCCGGACCATGTCGGTGATGACGGCTTCGACCTCGCCCGTGCCGGGATCGACCCGGTAGACATGGCAGGCGCCGATTTCGCTCTCGGCCCTGTCGCCCTCATAATCCGTATCGATGCCGTAGCTCGGATCGGTGAACCAGATCGAGCCGTCGGATTTCACCACCGCGTCGTTGGGCGAATTCAGCCGCTTGCCCTTCCATTTGGACGCGATCGTGGTGACCGAGCCGTCAAACTCGGTGCGGCTGACACGGCGGCCCGAATGCTCGCAGGTGATCAGCCGGCCCTGCCGGTCGACGCTGTTGCCGTTCGAATTGCCGGACGGCTGGCGGAAGACGCTGACATTGCCGTCGGTTTCGTCATAACGCAGCATGCGGTTGTTGGGGATGTCGGACCAGACGACATAACGGCCGGCGGCGAACCAGGCCGGCCCCTCCGCCCACTGGCATCCGGTGAACAGCTTCTCGACCTGCGCGTTGCCGTTGAACAGGCGCGCGAAGCGCGGATCGAGAATTTCATAATAGTCTGCGGCCGCCATGCTTTCCTCCCGGCATCAATGACACCGGATCAAGCCAGCCGGAGGGACAGAAGGCAATGTGGGTACGCACAGTGTCATGCAAAAGATCGCTTGCCGGCTCTGCGCATGACGTTAGCGCCGTATTAACCGGCTATGCGTCCAGCGCAATGGTGCATTGCAACATCTTCTTTTTGCAATGCACCATTACTATGTCATGGTTCGTATCGATCAAGGGAGGAAGAAACCGCCGCCGAAACGCGGCGCCAAAAAAGGAACCTTGCTATGATCCTCGACAGTCTCATGACCCGCGCTCGCAACAGCATTGCCAAGCGCAAGCACTACAACCGCCTTGTCGCCGAAATCGACAGCTTTTCCAGCCGCGATCTGGCCGACATGCGCGCCGATCGCTCGGAAATGCTCTACCAGATCCACAAGCAGATCTACGGCTGATCTCGAGTCCGATAAGACGCACCGCCAAGGTGCGTTGAGATTCAGGTCAGGCCGAGACGAAAACGGTGGTTTCCGAGAACCGGAGCGGAGCGTACTTAAGTACGTGAGCACCGGAAGCGCAGGAAGCCGCCGTTTGCAGGCCGGCATCACCTGAATATCAACGTGCCGCCAGCGCCTTGTCGATCTGTGGCAGCAAGAGATCTCTCGCCGTCTCGGGCGTCAGCGGGCCGACATGCTTGTAGGCGATCTTGCAGTCCTTGCCGATGACGAAGGTCTCCGGCACGCCGTAGACGCCCCAGTCGATCGCCGCGCGGCCCGCTTCGTCGACCCCTATCGCCTGGAACGGATTGCCGAGATCGCCGAGGAACCGGCGTGCATTTTCCGGCCGGTCCTTGTAGTTCAGCGCCGCCATGGTGAAACGCTTATCCTGCGACAGCGCCAGAAGCACCGGGTGCTCTTCGCGGCATGGCGCGCACCACGACGCGAAAACGTTGACCAATGTGACCTTGCCGGCGAAGGTTTTCGAATCGAGCCCTGGCAGGTTTGACCCCTCCAGCGCAGGCAGGCTGGTTTGCGGCGCAGGCAGGCCGATCAGGGCCGATGGCACTTCCGAAGCATCGCGCCCCGACAGCAGCTGCGACAGGAACAGTCCGGCCAGGCCGAGAAAGATCAGCAGCGGCAACAGCACGAACAGGCGACGAGTGCGTGGGGGCGGCGTTTCCGTTTCGGTGCTCATGGCTTTGCGGCCTTGTCGGAGCGCCGCCGCACGCCGGATGCCTCCAGTTCGGCGAGTTCGCGCTTGCGCGCCCGCTGGTCGAGCAGGATCCAGCCGATCAATCCGGCCAGCACCACGGCCGTAATGCCATAGGCGGCGGTCACGTAGAGTGCATGCGCGCTCATGCGACGGGCCTCGCTGAAGTGGGGGCTTCCAAGCCGATCATGTCGCCCAGTCTAGACATGCCTTTCCCTTAGCCTCGCTCCGTCGGCTTCGCAATCGGTCGCCGCGCCGCAGTCATACGCCGCGTCAATCTGTGCCATGGCGCAGCGCCAGCGCCGCCGAGACCGGACCCAGCACGCCAAGAAACAGGGTCAGCGCGGCAAGAATGAGGAAGGGCTGCAGAAACGGATCGGGATTGGCGGTCGCTCCATAGCTTGCCGAAACGCCGAAGATCAGCACCGGAATGGTCAGCGGCAGCACCAGCACCGAGATCAGCAGCCCGCCACGCGGCAGCGCCACCGCGACCGCCGCACCGGCGGCGCCGATGAACGTGATCGCCGGCGTCCCGACCAGCAGCGTCAGCGCCGTGGCGCCGATGCCTAGCGGCTCCATGTTCATGAACAGGCCGAGCAAAGGAGCCGCGATGACCAGCGGCAGCACGCTCCCCGCCCAATGCGCCAGGCATTTCACCAGCACCGTCACGGCCAGCATATGGCGATCATTGCCGAGCACCAGGAGATCGAGCGAGCCGTCCTCTCGGTCGGCCTGGAACAGCCGGTCGAGGCCGAGCAGGCAGGACAGCAGCGCGCCGATCCAAAGGATGGCCGGTCCGATGCGGGCCAGCAGCCTCAGGTCTGGCCCTACTCCGAACGGGATGGTGGCGATGACGGCGAGGAAGAAGATGACCCCGGTCAGCGCCCCGCCGCCGGCACGGATGTTGAGGCGGATGTCGCGGGCGAAGAGGGCTAGCATGGTATGAGATGCTCGCGCGCCATCATCAACCCGTTTCCCCCATCCTCAACTCCATCCCCTCGATCCCCAGCGGCAGATGCGTCGCCGCGACAATCATCCCGCCATCCGTGCAATGCTTGGCCATCAACCCCGCAAACCGCGCTTCCGACGCCTTGTCCAGCCCCGCTGTCGGTTCATCCAGCAACCACAATGGCCGGTGGCTGACCAGCAGTTTCGCGATCGCCGCGCGCCGCCTCTGCCCGGTCGATAGATAGCCGAACGGCAGGTGGCCGATGCCACCGAGCCCGACCGTTTCCAGCGCCTCTTCGACGCCGAGCTGTCCGTCGCCGTTGAAGTCGCGCCAGAAGCGCAAATTCTCCGCCACGCTGAGCGCCGGCTTCATTGCGTTCTGGTGGCCAAGGTAGTGACAGGCCGAGGCAACAGACGGGAACGCTTCGTCCCCGTCTTCAATCTCCATGGCACCCTCGATCCTCACGCTGCCTTGCGCCGCCGGCAGCAGCCCGGCGATGACCCGCAGCAAGGTCGACTTGCCCGATCCGTTCGGCCCGGTGACGATGAGCGCCTGACGCTCCTCCAGAACAAAATCGATGCCGGAAAACACCGCCTCGCCGCCTCGCTCGCCGCCCAGATTTTCGGCGATCAGCCGCATTCCTCGCCTGCCCTGAAACCATGTGTCGCGGCCGCTGCCGCATCGCACAAATTTGCTTTCCAACTGTCTAGAACTATTCCAGAAAATTCTCTATATGCGGTGCATCCGTGCCAGCGGTCGGCACGGGAACAGAATTAGCGCCGAACCAGCGCACGCGCCGCCTTGAACGGCTCGGGTTGCTTGGGAACGGACAGCGGAAATGGCCGTACCCGCACCTTTGCGCGTGATTGCATGCCATCGGCGTCCGTTCCCTTTCAGGCTGAACAGACAAGGATCGCACGTGTCAAAATCCCTCGACAGTTTCAATTGCCGCCGCACGCTGACCGCAGGCGGCGCGGAGTATGCCTATTTCGACCTCATAGAGGCCGAGAAGAACGGTCTCACCGGCATCTCGCAGCTGCCCTATTCGATGAAGGTGCTGCTGGAAAACCTGCTGCGCAACGAAGACGGCCGCTCCGTCACCAAGGAATCGATCCAGGCGGTGGCCGGCTGGCTGACCGACAAGGGCACCGCCGGCGTCGAGATCGCCTATCGCCCGGCCCGCGTGCTGATGCAGGATTTCACCGGCGTTCCGGCCGTGGTCGACCTTGCCGCGATGCGCGACGCCATGGCCTCGCTCGGCGGCGATCCGCAGAAGATCAACCCGCTGGTGCCGGTCGACCTCGTCATCGACCATTCCGTCATCGTCGACGAATTCGGCACGCCGATGGCTTTCGCCCGCAATGTCGAGCTGGAATATGAGCGCAACGAGGAGCGCTACAAATTCCTGAAATGGGGCCAGCAGGCATTCCGCAACTTCCGCGTCGTGCCGCCCGGCACCGGCATCTGCCATCAGGTCAACCTCGAATATCTCGGCCAGGTGGTGTGGACCAACACCGAGGACGGCGAAACGACGGCCTATCCCGACACCTGCGTCGGCACCGATTCGCACACCACCATGATCAATGGCCTTGGCGTGCTCGGCTGGGGCGTCGGCGGCATCGAGGCCGAGGCGGCCATGCTCGGCCAGCCTGTCTCCATGCTTTTGCCTGAGGTGATCGGCTTCCGCCTCACCGGCAAGCTCAAAGAGGGCGTCACCGCCACCGACCTCGTGCTCACCGTCACCCAGATGCTGCGCAAGAAGGGCGTCGTCGGCAAGTTCGTCGAGTTCTTCGGGCCGGGCCTCTCCAACATGACACTGGCCGACCGCGCCACCATCGGCAACATGGCGCCCGAATATGGCGCCACCTGCGGCTTCTTCCCCGTCGACTCGGAAACCATCCGCTACCTCACAATGTCCGGCCGCAGCGAGGACCGCATCGCGCTGGTCGAGGCCTATGCCAAAGCTCAAGGAATGTGGCGTGAGACCGGCTCGACCGATCCGGTGTTCACCGATCTGCTCGAGCTGGAACTTGGCTCCGTCGTGCCGTCGATGGCCGGACCCAAGCGGCCCGAAGGCCGCGTCGCCCTGGAAGGCATTCCGGAAGGTTTCGCCAAGGCGATGGAGACCGAATACAAGAAGGCCGCCGAGATCTCCAAGCGCTACGCAGTCGAAGGCACCGACCATGATCTCGGCCATGGCGATGTCGTCATTGCCGCCATCACTTCGTGCACCAACACCTCGAACCCGAGCGTGCTGATCGGCGCCGGCCTCCTGGCCCGCAACGCCAACCGCCTCGGTTTGAAGCAGAAGCCGTGGGTGAAGACCTCGCTGGCGCCGGGCAGCCAGGTGGTGGCCGAGTATCTGGAGAAATCCGGCCTGCAGAAGGAACTCGATCAGATCGGCTTCAACCTGGTCGGCTTCGGCTGCACCACCTGCATCGGCAATTCCGGCCCGCTGCCGGCGCCGATCTCGAAGACCATCAACGACAAGGGCCTGATCGCTGCCGCGGTCTTGTCCGGCAACCGCAACTTCGAAGGCCGCGTCTCGCCCGACGTGCAGGCCAACTATCTGGCGTCGCCGCCGCTGGTCGTGGCACACGCGCTGGCCGGCACCGTCACAAAGGACCTGACCACCGAGCCGCTTGGCGAGGACAAGAACGGCGAGCCGGTCTACCTCAAGGATATCTGGCCGAGCTCGGCCGAGATCCAGGAGTTCATCGAGAAGAACGTCACCCGCGAGCTGTTCGCCCGCAAATATGCCGACGTCTTCAAGGGCGACGAGTACTGGCAGAACGTCAAGGCGCCGGAAGGCCAGACCTATGCGTGGGACGACAACTCGACCTATGTGCAGAACCCGCCCTATTTCGCCGGCATGACGGCAGGTTTCGGCAAGATCGGCGACATCAAGGGCGCCCGCGTGCTCGGCCTGTTCGGCGACAAGATAACCACCGACCACATTTCGCCGGCCGGATCGATCAAGGCGGCCTCGCCGGCCGGCAAATACCTCACCGACCACGGCGTCGGCGTCGCCGACTTCAACCAGTACGGCACGCGGCGCGGCAACCACGAGGTGATGATGCGCGGCACCTTCGCCAACATCCGTATCCGCAACCACATGCTGGGCGAGAATGGCCGCGAGGGCGGCTACACCATCCACTACCCGTCGAAGGAAGAGGAATCGATCTACGACGCGGCGATGGAATACAAAAGGGAAGGCGTGCCGCTGGTTGTCTTCGCCGGCGTCGAATACGGCAACGGCTCGTCGCGCGACTGGGCAGCCAAGGGAACCAATCTCCTTGGTGTCCGCGCGGTCATCGCCCAGTCATTCGAGCGCATCCATCGCTCGAACCTGGTCGGCATGGGCGTCATTCCCTTCGTCTTCGAGGAAGGCACCTCATGGGCATCGCTCAACCTCAAGGGAGACGAGCTGGTCGAGATCGACGGCTTGAGCACCATCAAACCGCGCCAGACGATGATCGCCAAGGTCACCTATGGCGACGGCACGGTGAAAAATGTGCCGATCATCTGCCGCATCGATACGCTGGATGAGCTCGATTACTTCAAGAACGGCGGCATCCTGCAATACGTGCTGCGCGATCTGGCGGCTTAGTAAGGGAATAGGGCAGTAGGGCAGTAAGGGAGTAGGGAATAGAGCACCCTACTGCCCTACTGCCCTACTGCCCTACTGCCCTACTGCCCTACTGCCCTACT
>NZ_RZTC01000165.1:0-9533 GCF_004023165.1 Mesorhizobium sp. M7A.F.Ca.MR.176.00.0.0
TTCTCCCCGTCACTATACGGGGAGAAGTGCCCGGCAGGGCGATGAGGGGCAGCGCCGGCTTCCACAATTGGTGGTCCCGCCACACGTTGAAACTGTCACTGGTCTGAAGCGATTGCCAAGCCGGCTTGCCCCCAGTCAGCTTGCCTTGACGCGCCGCAGCCGCTATCGCCTGCCCATTGCACACCTGCCCAGGACAGACCATGACCCGACCGATCATCGTGTTCGACCTCGACGGTACGCTGATCGACACAGCGCCGGACCTGCTCGACAGCCTGAACCACAGCCTTGCCGCCAGCGAGATCGCCGCGGTCGACGAAGCCGGCTTCAGGCGTTTTGTCGGTCACGGCGGCCGGGTGATGATCGAGCGGGCCCACGCCGCCCATCAGCGATCGCTTGCCGTCGAGGAGCACGACCGGCTGCTGAAGCTTTTCCTCGACCACTACACGCTCAACATCCCCGGCAAGTCGCGCCCCTACCCCGGTGTCGTCGAGGCGATAGCGCGCTTCGAGGAGGCCGGCTATGTCCTCGCCATCTGCACCAACAAATACGAAGCCAACTCGCTGGCGCTGATCGAGGCGCTCGGCCTGACCAAACATTTCGCGGCCATCGCCGGCCAGGACACGTTCGCCTTCCGCAAGCCCGACCCGCGCCATCTGATCGAGACCATCAAGCTGGCCGGCGGCGACCCGCACCGCGCGCTGATGGTCGGCGATTCGCAAACCGATATCGACACGGCAAAAGCCGCCGGCATCCCCGTGGTGGCGGTCGATTTCGGCTACACCGACCGCCATGTCCGCGAATTCGAACCCTCGGCGGTGATTTCGCATTTCGACGCCCTGACGCTCGATCTGGCGCAAAGGCTGATCGCCGCGGCTGGAAACTGACCGAAAGGCGGCCGGCGCCGCGTCGCAGACAGGGCTGTGAGGGCAGCAAATCTGATCCTTATCAGAACGCTGGACACCGCCTTGACTTCCCGCACCTGCCTCCCTTATATCGCGGCTCGCTTGGCCTTCGGGCAACGAGCGGGCGATTAGCTCAGCGGGAGAGCACACCCTTCACACGGGTGGGGTCGCAGGTTCAATCCCTGCATCGCCCACCAATATTTTCAGATACTTAGCTGGATATTGGCATTGTTCCATGAAAAAAACATGGAAAACAAGGATGCACACGGGCGCACATTTGCGGCCTACCTGCGCCCGTGCAGTTGATCGTTCTCCTTCTTCGCAGCCGCCCTTCTGTCATCAATCCATTTCGCGAGATCGAGCAGGTGCACGCCCTTCGCGGCCTTCTGGCTGTGCTCGATCCTGACCAAGGGCAAATCAATCTCGCCGTCGGTGGTCTTGCGCGCGAGCACCTGCGGCGTGAGGTGCTGGAAATAATCGCGGCACACAGCCTCGATAGGGATGATCGCCGCTCCATTGTATTGCGCAAGCAACAGAAATGCAGTGTTCATATAAAGCCCTTCCTTAGGTTCTTCGTCGCCCAATTGGAGCTATTGCCTTACTTTCCACCCGACTGGCAAGTGTTGCTGGAAGCGCAACAATACACACCACAGTCGCAACACAGTCGGTTCTCACCCTGCAAGTCGGTGTTCGGCGTTCAACGCGCCATAGACGTTGTCTTGCCAATAGTTTCCTTCAATCCAGGCGGCAGCTGTGGCCTTGATCCGACTTTCAGTTTCTGTTCGCGCCGGGAGAGACGAGATCGTTTGCGCAATGGCGAAGGCCGGCGCGCTCGCAGCGTCGATCGCCGCGAACTCGTCATCAACGCTGATGTCATCCGGCAGAGCGTCGATCTTCGCCCTGGAATACATCATTGCCTGCTGTAGCAGGATGCCAAGGAAATTCATTTCGCCTTCGAAAACAGGGCTATTGCTGATCATGGTGTCATCCCTTTCGGTTTTGATGTCAATCAACGGTATCCCTAATAGATAATCCGTTATCTGTGAAGGTCAACCAGAAGGAAGGTATTGTCAACCCATTTTGGATACCGTAATATCTTTTTTAGATATCGAGAGGATTTGTAGAATGATCAATGCAGAACAGATGCGTGCCGCCAGGGCGCTACTCGACTGGACCCGAGATGACCTCGCCGAGAAGTCTGGAGTGTCAGCGCCGACAATCAAGCTTATGGAGACGCGCGGCACAGAGCGAAGCGTGATCGCTACTGTGAATGCTGTTCAGGCGGCGCTTGAGGATGCCGGCGTTGCATTCATACCAGAGAACGGCGGGGGCGCTGGGGTGCGCCGAAGGGAGCCGAGCCAGCCAAGGAATCATCCTTAGCGGCTCACTCCTGTCAGTGTAGCCGCCCCAGCGCGTATTCAAGCGGTGAAACGTCCTCCCCGTGGGCTCTCCGCCAAGTAGCATCAACCGCGCGGTTGATCTGTGTCGCCGGCAAGCCGGTCGCGAGACCGGTAGCATTGATGGTCGACTTGATCAGTTGCTTGCTTACCTCGCCTGTTTTCAAGAACTTCGCGAACTCGACAAGCGGCTTGGCAATCTCAGAGGTGATTGCGCCATAGGAGCCGCCGCCATCGAAACCCTGGAGCGGCCCCGAGATATCGCGGACGCCTGGAATGGTCGACATGACGGAAAAGCCCGTCTGCTTCGCGAGGAACGCCGCCCACCCATCGTCTTTGTCGTCATCGTCGCCGCCAGGCAGTTGCCCCTTGATCGCCGCGCCGATCACCGCCTCCAGGGTGAACAGGAAAGCCATGTCCAGCGACCAGGATAGCGCCTCCTGGGCTGATCGGGCCGACAAACCCTCTTGGCCGATTAAACGCTTTGCTTTTCCCGTCCGTTCATAGGCGACATTGAACTTGGCGAACATGTACGAGCCCAGCGCCGTGAACAGCCGCACAACGTCATTCTGGCGCGCGGTGCGCGATACGGACCCGCGCTCGACCGCAGAGCGGTCAGGGAACAGGCCGGAAGCCTGGGCGCGCTTCACCAGGCTGTCAGCGTGAGCGACCGCCTTGGCCTCGTCGTTGCCGTTCTGGCGCAACCCCTGCCGATAGCCTGCAAGCCACGTAGGCACGTCTGCCAGGTGCCATTGCGTTTTGGTCATCAACCAGAACGCCAGAGGCCCGACGATCTCCGCCTTGATCTCTCCCCATCGTGTGGCAACCGGCCCGGTTTTCGGATCGGCGTAGAAATCATAGATATCCTTGTTGAACGTAGTCTGGCGCGAAGCCATGAACGGCGACTTGGCTGCGACCTCGCTTGCCGTGGCGATCGGATTTTTCGCCATCTGCATGATACCAACGGTCATGTCCTTTTTGCCGACAACAACCATGGACTGAGACAGTCCGACAATCTGCATTGCGACCGTCGAAAGGTTGAATGCCAATTTAGCCGCGGTGAAGTTCGACTTGAGCGTTCGGGCCGCGCGCCCGACCAAATCGGCCGATTTTATCTCACCCTGCCCAACGTCCAGAAGCCACGTTTCCAGCGCGTCAAAATCTGCCTGCTTGCCCGCATCCATGAAGGCAGTGCGAACGTCGCCGTTCTGGAGAACGCGCCAGGAGTTCGCGACTGGCTCGCTTAGCTCCAGGTCATAGATCACTTGGTTGACGTGGCGATGCAGCACCGACATGTCGAGTTCAACCGCACGGCCAGACGATTGCGCGCGCTCTTTCAAATGGCCCTGCCTCGTCTGGGCCTTGCCGAACCGACCGCCCTGCAACGACTGCCAGATTTCATTTTCCTGATCATCACGGGTGAGCGACGACAGGCGCGGATCGTATTTGAGCGGGTAATAGCCGCCCTTCAACGTCTTGCCGGCGATCTCGACCGGCGACGGCTCGACCCACCCAGGTTCGACGCCTGTAGCGCGGCGCTCGCGGGCGGCGATATCGTCTTTGAAGGATCCGACATAATCCCAGACCGATTGCACGAAATCAGCGTCACGGGCATCGAGCGAGGCGATCACGGCTGCAATCTGGGCCTCAGTCAGCGAGCCGCGAACCTTGGGGTCAGTCAGCCGCGCGCGGTTGCCTTCATTGCCAAGATTGAGCGCGACCGCGATTTTCTCCCACTTTGAAAGCGCATAGCCCAATTCAGGGACATGCTTGCGGACGGCCATGTTGCGGCGATCCTCTTTCGGATAGACAGCATAGAGGTTTTCGAGATCGCCCGCCGCCGCCTCCTTACGGGCGATAAGGCGGTGCATAGCCTCATCGATCGGCGTCTTGATGTTCCGATACGCCGCGCCGTCATCCTTGAACCCGTCGATCTCGCGCAGCATCGTGCCGGCGTTCAGCACGATATCGAAGAACTGGCGCACCCTATGTTGCGCGGCCTCGCCCTTGGTGGCAACGCGACCGGGCGGGCGCTTGGGCAAGTTCGCGTCGAAGGCTGCGACGACATCGGTCACGGCAACCGCAAGGTCGCGCTCTTTCCCGGCGTCGATCAGCTTGTTCCAGCGCAGCGCCATATGCTCCAGGTTCTTGAGGCTGTCGATCACGCCGCGCATTTCTTCGACCGGCAGGGTTTTATATGGCCGACGCGCCGCGTCACTCAGGACGCCCTCAGGAATGGCAAGCTCGTTTTCCCGGCCCGCAGCCGTCATTGCGGCCGCGAACGCGTTCAGCGCCCCGCGCCGGCTCTCGGCGGCCCCACTCAGCTTGCGGAAGTCATAGCGCTCCATGATCTCATCAATCGCGCCCAGATAGTCGATCCGCGCATTCTCGCGCCGGCCAGCGCCCGCGATCTTTTCCCGCGTCGGTTTCTTGGCGAGACGGCCAACAAAGTTCTCCGCCTTCTCGACCTCATCGGCGACGTTGCGCGCCTCCATATAGAGGGCATGATTGATCAACTGACGGCGTTTGGTCTCGACCAACTTGGCGACCAGATCGTTATAACCGAGCGATGTTGCCGTGCGCTCGCCGCCCTTGATCGTGAACGCGTTCCCCGACTTGCTGACGGCCTCGCGATCGGCAACCGTGAACGTCGATTGCGTCGTTTCGAACTTGGCGTTGTATGCGTCGATCGCCGAGGCGACGGCATCGGATGACGCCTTGCCCTTCGATGCGGCGCGCGCCTTGGCCTCAATGCGGCGGCGCGAGGCATCAAGCCAAACCTTTTCTCGAGATAGCATCGCCCCGAGCTTGGCGGCTTCCTCAGCGGCCTTGCGTTCGGCGGCGAGGAACCGGCTGGAGTTCATAGCATCACGGACACGCATGCGCGCAATCGACGTGCGAGCCGACGCCCGAGCCTCTTTCGCGGTCATGCCAATGCCGGTTCCTGCGACCTCGACAACGGCCTTGAGTTCGGCGGCGATCCATTGGCCGCGCTTGTCGGAATGAACCGCGTCCATTGCCGCCGCCTCGACCGCGCCGTCAGTCAGCACGTCGCCGTGACGCTCGCGCATCACCTTGTCCGTCTCTGCCTCGATCGCTTCCTTGCGCGGCGGAGCTTTTTCAAGCGCCTGGACAAGCTCATCGCCGCTATCGAACCCGAACCAGCCGGCAGCGTCGTCAGGGTCAATCCCGCCCTCGACCGCGTAAATGGTTTGCATGCCGCGCGGGAGCGTTTTCAGGATATTCTCGCCATATCGGTCGATCAGGATTTGCCTGGACAAGCGCATGCTGGGGACTTCTCTCGGTTGACCTTCACCCAACCAGCGGCGGTTGCCCATCCATTCCCAGGCGCGATAGTAGCGATAGGTGTTTACGTCGCGCTCGACCTCCTCGCGAACTTTGGCGCGTTCATCCTTGAACCACTTTTCTTGCGCGCGCTTCACCGGGGCCATCGCCTCGCGCAACAGTCGCGCCTTGGCGTCATCCTCCGCCTGATCCCTCAGCTTAAGGAAAGACGCGAACTCGCCGGGAGTGAGGCCCATCTGTTCCGCCGTGGCGAAGATCGGCCCGCTATCTCCGGCCTGATCCTTTGCCTTGGCGATCTCGTCATCCGAGGCGAGCATGCGCCCGAAGACCTCGCGGATATCATCCGAGATCGAGACATTGAGCCCGGCCAACTTGCGGTAGACCGAGATCAGCCAGGAGCGGAATTTCTCGAACGCGCCGCGCAATTCGATTGACGGCGCTTTGCCTTCCATCAGGTAGCTTTCGAACCCGCGCGCCCACTGCTCTTGCATGCCGACATCAACCGCCGCGTCTTTCATCAGATCGCCGGTCGTGCCGTTGGCGAGCGCCGCGTTCACATCGTCGGCGGTCAAGGCGACATCGGGCATGACGCGCATGCCGTCTTTCGCCACGGCGTCAGCGTTGTCGCGCCACCATGCCTTGACCGTTTCCATGTCGCCGCCTGACGTCGCCTCGCCCTTGTCGGCGAGATCGCGCAGCACGGTCAGGAAGTAATGCCCGCTCTCATGCAGGAAGGTGGACAGATCGGCGCTTTCGAACAGGCGAACAACCGTGTCGCCATTGCCGACGCCGCCGCCTGGGAACTGGATCGAGCCGCGCCCGCGCACGTCGCCGGACTGCCCGTACTTCTGCCCCTCATCGGCCTGATCAGCCTGGACAGCCGCGCGGATTGCGTCGTCGCTGTCATCCAGCCCGACGCCCAGGCTGTTGAGGTATGCCTCAATTTGATCAAGCTGCGCATTGTGATCCGCCGCAGTTGCATCGACCGCGCCCGCATAGTCGGGCTCGCCGCGCATTTCGCGCGAGATCGCGTCAAGCAGCGCGTTGCCGATGTTCGGCGCTTGCCGCCCTTCCCTGACGGCGTTGCGGTATTCGGTCGCGACCGGATCGTTCGCCAGATAGCCGGCCTCAATCGCCGCCTGGGCGACATCATCAAGCCCGTGCTTCTTCCCGCTCGCCTGCCCGAACATGTCGCGCACGCCGTCGACAAGCCCGCCACGGGCCAGCTTGAGCGACTTCTTGCCCTTGCGCTTGATCGTGCCGGCGTCGAGCGCCTTCAACTCGCCGCCCGTGTCGTTGATCCCGCCGTAATCCGAAATGAACTCAGCGAGCGATTGCCGCTTGTCAGAACCGGCAGAGCGTTGGGCGCGGGCTTCGGCGAGCGTCCGGTTCAGCGCGTCAACGTCGCGAAACTGCATGCCTTCGGGCAGCGATCCACGCACTTGGGGCAGCGGATAGGCGCGCATGAAATCGTCAACGGTCTGGCCCGAGCGTTCGGCCATGACGCGGTAAAACGATGGATATAGCGCCGCCTCATTCGTGGCGACATCGGTTGACCGGCCAGCCTCGCGCAGCCGCGAAACCATCGTGTCGTAGATTTGCTGTTCGTGCGAGCGCAAGCCTTCCTGCTCTTGCCTCACCTCCTCCGCCGCCTGCCACGCCTCATCGAGCGCGTCTTGCGAATGCTCGTTGAACTGCTTGGCCTCCAGCGCCGTGAACTCATTCGGATCGAACCGCATGTTCTCCATAAGGAAAGCATCGTGTTCGGTGCCGGCGAGCTTGGCCGCATAGGTGGCGGTCGGGATTTGGATATCGCCGCCGCCCGCAAGCGCAACGTCCAGATCGTCGCTCGACACGCCATCAAGTTCGCCGATCACATCATGAGGATCGAGGCCCAGGCTTTGGAAATACGTCGAGAACTGTTCAGCCGGAACATAGACGTTCTCGACCGGCCCGTTAGCGGTCGCTGCCTCGACAAACTGGCGGAACTTGTCGGGCGTGCGGGCGCGGACCTGTGACGCCTGGGCGTTCGCCGAAATCTCGCCAAGCTGGGCGACCGTGCCTTCCGCCGTCTTTGCCTTGCGACGATCCGTGACCAGCTTGCGCCCGGCGATCGACATATCAACCGGCGCCGTCGCGATCTCCGCCAGCCCTTCCGCGACGATCTCGTTCCAGTCGATCGGCTGGCCCGTTGCCATGCGCGCCGAAAGCTCGCCAAGCGAGCCGCCGATCGCCTGTTGCACCGACTGCGCAAGCGCCTCGACCATAGGATTGTGAGACAGCGCCTTGCCGCCAAGGCCCGCCGATACCGTATCGAACGCGCCGATGATCAGGCCGCGAACAACGCCCTTGTCGTTGGCTTCCTTCAAAATCGACGGATCGCTGAGAACCCGGCCAACGTCACCGGACTTGTTGAGGTCGATCCCTTTCTCAGCCAGGAAGTCAGCGACCGAGGTATAGCGCTCAGTCGCATAGGAGCCCGCGCCCAGCGCGGCAATGCCCACCGCAGGGTTGCGCGTGGCAACCGTCGCGCCGATCGCCGCCGCCATCTGTGGCGCGCTCTCGCCAGCCGTCTCCAGCGCCCAGGACAGGACGCCAAGCGGATGCTGCAAAACCGCCTTGCCAACGTTCTGCAGGGTTTGCCCGATGGTCGCACCATCAACGAACATGGTCTTTTCGGCTTCCGTCGCAATGCCCGATTTCGGGATTGCCTTGAGCCGGTCGATGTTGCCTTGCAGCGCCGTGGCGTAGCCGGTCGCGTTTGCGGCGTCGTCGGTCCCGGTCAGATCAGCAAAGCGAGCGTCGACATACCGCCCAGCCGCGCCGACGATATCGCCCAGGTTCGGCAGCAATTGAACGTCGCCGCTGCCCGTGGCGACGGTATCGCGCTCACTGTCAAGGATTTGCCCAAACGACTTTTGCCGGTCCTGGAGCCGGCCCGCCGTCTGGTTGAGCATGTATTGATTGCCCATCTGCCCGAGCCGTTCGCCGGCCCGCGAGAGCGTATTTGTCGCGCCCTGCCCAAAGCCTTCGAACCAGGACAGGTTTTGCAGATCGTCCTTGGCGAGCGCTGCGTTGTCGGGGCTGCGCAGCCATTCCGTCAGGCGCGGCGCGGTCGACAGGATCGTTTTGTTTTTCGCTTCCTCGATCTTCTGTTGAAAGACGTTGCGGAATTCCTTCACCATCGGCAGCGGCGGAACCGGGTTCCCCGTGGCCTTGCCGAACTCATTGGCGAGGTTGAGATCGCCGGCCACGGCGTCGGGCTTCTCAGCGGTTGAGCCAAGTACAATCTGGGCCGCGCCGACGCCGTTCTGTTGCTGCTTGGCTTTCCAGGTTTCGTATTCAGCGATAGTTGGCAAGATTGATCTCCCTTTGTGTGTGTTATGAGCGCAGAACGAGCCGGTGGCCTTGCCGAAAGCCGACCCCGACAACCGAGACGCCACAGTCGTTCAGCTGACCGTTCAAACCGTCGATTGCTTTTCTAAGAGCGGCATACATGCTCCCCGGCGACGGCCCGCCATCGGGGTCGTCGGCGTACATGGCGTCAAACAGCCTTTCGGTCGGGACTGGCATGCCCTTGCCGTGCCATACCGCCTCTAGGACGGCAGCTGCATGGCCGCTGATATTCCGAGCGGAGATCATGTCGTTAAGCTCCGGTGTGGGCACAGGCTGGTTGCAGCAAGGGCACGTCATCAGCGGTACCCCCGGCGCTTGGCTTCCTTGATGGCCGCGCGGACGAGGCGCGGATCATTGCCCGCACCATGGCGCTCCAGGCTAGCGACCACGCCAGGACTGACCAACTCCATGTCCGCGATGAACCGGCGCGCAATGCTGATATCGCCCTCAGCGACCCCGGAAGCCGCCAATTCAGACATGCCGGCGACGAAACCCTCCTCGATCTGTTCGGGCGTCGGTGGCGAGAAGCTGT
>NZ_RZTC01000165.1:9543-10169 GCF_004023165.1 Mesorhizobium sp. M7A.F.Ca.MR.176.00.0.0
GCGCTCTGTCGGACAATGGTGAAGGCTTCCTGGATGGATGCCGGGTCGGTTCCAGAAGTCCGGAAATTCTCACTCAGCGCCGCCGTTGCCGCCTTCAAAGCGCCAGCCCGCTCAATGTCCCCATCTTTCATCGCGTCGAGCGTGAATTGATCCAGTTCGCCGCCAACGTGAGCCGCGTAATCGACATCCTTTCGGGCGGCGTCATCCTTGAACAGTATCGCGGCGGGATCATCTTTACCGGCAGGAGGCGGGGCGTCGGCCTTGCGCTCACTCGGGAACACTACGGCAGCGTCGTCGGGCTTTCCGTGATTGCCTACCAATCGCTGTTCCGCAGCCGTTTGCTGTACCCGCGCCCACTCAGGCACAGCCGCAGGCTTCGACGGCGCGTCGTTGGGGAATAGGATGCTCGCGTGGTCAATCTCAGCCATCACGCCGTCTCCCGTTCGGCGTCGGCGGTGAGCAAGACGGCCCATGCCGAGCTAGCGATTTCTTCGATGGATTTGCCTGGACCGGAGAGCCGCGCGCGGCCATTCGCAAGCCTTGACAGCTTATCCATCGCCATGACCGGCAAGCCCATCTGGCCGACAACGCTGCCCGACACTGGGAATGCTGCGCGGCCCAAGTGC
>NZ_RZTC01000166.1:0-9694 GCF_004023165.1 Mesorhizobium sp. M7A.F.Ca.MR.176.00.0.0
CTCATCCGTCTCGGCGCTAACGCGCCGATCCACCTTCTCCCACAAGGGGAGAAGGAAAAAGGCGCTACCTCAAAGCGCCTTCACCGCCACCTTCACCGGCTGTTCGATCTCGAGCGGATTGCGCAGCGGCAGGCCGAAGTCCCCGGCCTCGATCTCGAACACATCGCCGGCCTCGGTCCTGATGCCGTCGGCGAAAGAGAGCGTGGCCGTGCCGAACATATGCACATGCACGTCGCCCGGCTGGCGGAAGGCCGCGTATTTGAAGTGGTGATGTTCGAGATTGGCGATGGTGTGCGACATGTTCGCTTCGCCGGACAGGAACGGCTTTTCCCACAGCACCTCGCTGTCACGCACGATGCGCGAGGTGCCGCGGATATCGGGCGGCAGGTCGCCGATCAGGATTTCCGGACCGAACGAGGCGTTGCGCAGCTTGGAATGGGCGAGGAACAGATAGTTCACGCGCTCGGTGACGTGGTCGGAAAACTCGTTCGACAGCGTGAAGCCGACGCGGAAAGGTGCGCCGTCGTCGCCGATGACATAGATGCCGGCCACCTCGGGCTCTTCGCCGGCGTCCTTGGCAAAGGCCGGTGACAGAAGTGCGGCACCTGGCGCCACCGCCATCGTGCCGTTGCCCTTGTAGAACCATTCCGGCTGCACGCCGATCTGGCCATTTGCCGGCTTGCCGCCCTCCAGCCCCATGCGAAACATCTTCATGGAATCGGTGAGCTGCTCCTCGCCGTCGGCGCTCAGCTTCTTGTGCATGGAATCGCGCGTCGCGGCGGAGCCGAGATGCGTCAGCCCGGTGCCGGTCAGGTGCAGATGCGCCGGATCAGGGTGATTGATCGGCGACAGCAGCCGCCCCTTCTTGTAAGCGGCCTCGAGATCGACCGTCTCGCCAAGCCCCTTGCGTTCGATCAGCGCGACGAGGCCGACGCCGGTGCGGGCGGCCTCCATCGCCAGCGAATAGACGCTGCGGGCGCCATTGATGATCCGGGTCTTGCCGCCATTGCGGGCGACGACGCGGATGGTCTCGGCGTCGTCGAGGATCTGGGAGATCAGCATGATGAATCCTCTCTCATTTGCCTTTGCAGGACTGCCAAAACGGCAGACCTTACTCAGCGCGGCCGGGACCTCGTCCATGCCACGGTTTAAATTCTCAGTTCGGATTGCGCTCGCGGGCCTGGTCCCTCAGGGATTTCTGTTACCGGCGGGTTGCCGGCAGCGCCGCGATCGTATGCCTCCTGCTTGCCTCGCCTAGAGCAGTCCACCGTTTCACGGAAACGGCGAACCGCTCTAACTATTGTCTTGGTGCAATTCCCGGCGGAAAACCGTTTCACATTTTCCTGGAATTGCTCTTAAGCCCGTTCAAGCCTTGTTCTTGTTGTAGACGTCGAAGATCACGGCACCGAGCAGCACCAGGCCTTTGACCACCTGCTGCCAGTCGACATTGACGCCCATGATCGACATGCCGTTGTTCATCACGCCCATGATGAAGCCGCCGACCACCGCGCCGATGACCTGACCGACGCCGCCCATCGCCGAGGCGCCGCCGATGAAGACGGCGGCGATGACATCGAGCTCGCTGCCGAGGCCCGCGGCCGGCACCGCCTGTCCCAGTCGCGCCGCGATGATCAGGCCGCCGAGCGCCGACAGCACGCCCATATTGATGAACACCATCAGCGTCAGCCGCTCGGTGTTGATGCCTGACAGCTGCGCGGCCTTGGAATTGCCGCCCATGGCATAGATACGGCGGCCGATGGTCATGCGCTTGGTGACGAAGACGAACAGCGAGATCAGCACGCCCATGACGAGCAGCACCACCGGCAGGCCCCTGTAGCTGGCGAACTGGTAGACCAGGAACAGCGCCAGCGCGCTGCCGACCAGCGTCTTGACGACGAACAGGGCAAAGGGCTCGGCCTCATAGCCATGGCGTTCGCGCTTGCGGCGCGTCCTCACCCCGAAATAGGCGTAGGCCAGCACAGCGATCAGGCCCAGCACGATCGTCGTCATGTGCAGCGTCAGGCCGCTGCCCATGACGGTCTTGCCGGCCGCGTTCACCGTCGGCGGGATCAGCGTCAGCGGGCCGATGACATCCGGGATGAAGCCGGAGCTGAGCGCCTTGAAGCCATCGGGTAGCGGCCCCACCGAGGATCCGCCGCCCAGCAGGGCCTGGCAGATGCCGCGGAAGATCAGCATGCCGGCCAGGGTGACGATGAAGCTCGGTATTCGGTGATAGGCGATCCAGTAGCCTTGCGCCGCACCGATCGCGCCGCCCACGATCAGGCAGATGATCGACACCACCAGCGGATTGCTGAACGGACCGAGCGGCCAGATGACCATCATCATCGCCGCCAGCGCGCCGATGAAGCCAGCGACCGAGCCAACGCTTAGATCGATATGGCCGGAGACGATGACCAGCAGCATGCCCAGCGCCATCACGATGATGAACGAGTTCTGCTGCACCAGGTTGCTAAGATTCACCGGCTTGAACAGCGTTCCGTTCGTGGTGAACTGGAAGAACACCATGATGGCGATCAGCGCCAGGATCAGGCCGTATTCGCGCAGGTTCGTCGTCAGCGCCGAGACGGCGATGCGTGGGCGCTGCTCTTCGGCGACGTTGCCCTGCGGGGCGGGGGCGCTTTCGGTGCTCATGCTGCTTTTCCTTCTCCACGAACGATGGCGCGCATTATTTTTTCCTGGCTTGCTTCCGCGGCGGGCATTTCGCCCACGATGCGCCCTTCGTTCATGACGTAGATGCGGTCGGTGATGCCAAGCAATTCCGGCATTTCCGACGAGATGACGACGATCGCCTTACCCTCAGCCGCGAGACGGGCGATGATCGTATAGATTTCGTACTTGGCGCCGACATCGATGCCGCGCGTCGGCTCGTCGAGGATCAGCACGTCCGGGTCGGCGAACAGCCATTTCGACAACACCACTTTCTGCTGGTTGCCGCCGGAGAGATTGCCGGTCATCTGATAGACGCTGGAAGCGCGGATATTGGTCTTCTTGCGATAGTCGTTGGCAACGGCGAGCTCGCGCATGTCGTCGATCACGCTGTGGCGCGAGACGCCGCCAAGATTGGCCAGCGTGATGTTGTGCTTGATATGGTCGATGAGGTTGAGACCGTAGGTCTTGCGGTCCTCTGTGACGTAGGCGATACCGTGTTGGACCGCCTTGCTCACCGAGGATACGTCGACCGGCTTGCCCTTGAGCAGCACCTCGCCGGAGATGCGGCGGCCGTAGGAGCGGCCGAACAGGCTCATGGCGAATTCGGTGCGGCCAGCGCCCATCAGCCCGGCAATGCCCACCACTTCGCCCTTGCGCACGTTGATGTCGATGCCCTTGATCACCTGCCGCTCGGCATGGATCGGGTGATAGACCGACCAGTTCTTCACTTCGAACACGACCTCGCCGATGTCAGGCTCGCGCGGCGGATAGCGGTCGTCGAGTGAGCGGCCGACCATCGAAGTGATGATGCGGTCTTCAGAGATGTCCTTCTTGGCCAGCGTCTCGATGGTGCGCCCGTCACGAATGACCGTGACCTTGTCGGCGACCCGGTTCACCTCGTTGAGCTTGTGCGAGATCAGGATCGAGGTCATGCCCTGCCGCTTGAATTCGAGCAGAAGGTCGAGCAGCGCCTGGCTGTCCTTTTCGCTGAGCGACGCCGTCGGCTCGTCCAGGATCAGGAGCTTGACTTCCTTGCTCAACGCCTTGGCGATCTCGACCAGCTGCTGCTTGCCGACGCCGATATTGGTGATCAGCGTCTTGGGGTCCTCCTTGAGGCCCACCTTCTTCAACAGAGCGCTGGTGCGCGCCTCGTTGGAATTCCAGTCGATGATGCCGTATCTGGCGTGCTCGTTGCCGAGGAAGATGTTTTCGGCGATCGACAGCATCGGCACCAGCGCAAGTTCCTGGTGGATGATGACGATGCCCTTGCGCTCGCTGTCATGGATGCCTTTGAACTGGCATTCCCCGCCGTTAAAGATGATCTGGCCGTCATAGGTTCCTGAGGGATAGACGCCCGACAGCACCTTCATCAGCGTCGACTTGCCGGCGCCGTTCTCGCCGACCACGGCATGAATCTCGCCTTCCTCGACGCTGAGATTGACGTTCGACAGCGCCTTCACGCCGGGGAACGTCTTGGTGATGTCGCGCATCTCCAAAATCGTCGGGGCCATGGGACAACCGCTCCTTGAGAGGTCGGCAAACATTGCCGGCGAGGTCGGCGACAATACCGGGCTCGCTGGTGAACGAAAAGGGGCCCTGCGTTGCGCAGGACCCCTGATTTTGTAACCGGGGTTACTTCAGTTCGTCGGCCTTGATGTAGCCGGAGTCGACGACCAGTGCCTGGTAGTTCGACTTGTCGACCTCATGCGGCGTCAACAGGATCGAGGGAACGACCTTGACGTCGTTGTTGTAGGTCTTTTCATCGAGGCCGTCCGGCTTGCCGCCCGAGAGCACCTTGTCGACGAGCTCGACGGTGGCCTTGGCCAGTTCGCGGGTGTCCTTGAACACGGTCGAGTACTGCTCGCCCGTGATGATCAGCTTGACCGAGGCGGTCTCGGCATCCTGGCCAGTCACAACAGGCCACGGCTGAGCCTCGGTGCCGTAGCCGACGGCGCGCAGCGAGGCGGTGATGCCGCGCGACAGGCCGTCATAGGGCGACAGAACGCCATCGACGCGGCTGCCGTCCGAATAGTTGGCCGACAGCAGATTGTCCATGCGCGCCTGGGCGGTGGCGGCGAGCCAACGCAGCGTGCCGACCTTGTCCATGCCGGTCTGGCCGGACTTTATCTTGATCGAGCCGTCGTCGATCAGCGGCTGCAGGACGGAGATGGCGCCGTCGTAGAAGAAGAAGGCGTTGTTGTCGTCGGGCGAGCCGCCGAACAGTTCGACGTTCCACGGCTTGGTGTTCGGGAAGCGCTCCTTGAGGCCCTTAACCAGCGAATTCGCCTGGATCACGCCGACGCCGAAATTGTCGAAGGTGGTGTAGTAGTCGACATTGGCGGTCTTCTTGATCAGGCGGTCATAGGCGACGACGACGACGCCCGCGTCAGCGGCCTTCTGCAGAGCATCCGACAGGGTGGTGCCGTCGATCGAAGCAATGATCAGCGCCTTCGGGCCTTTGGTGATTTCGTTTTCCAGCTGGCTGAGCTGGTTGGGGATGTCGTCCTGCGCGTATTGCAGGTCGACGGTGTAGCCGAGAGCCTCGAGCTGGGACTTGACGGCGTCGCCGTCATTGATCCAGCGCTGCGAGGTCTTGGTCGGCATCAGCACGCCGACAAGACCCTTGTCGGCTGCGTGCGCCGAGTAGGTCATGGCAGCGATGCCAAGGGCCGCGACGGCGGCCAGTGTCTTGATGATTTTCACTTTAACTCTCCCTGTTTGATGGACGCGGCACCCCGGGGGTCGCGGGCCGCGCAATCGTGCAGAAGCGCCAAGGGCACTGCTGCCGTCATATCGATCTCCGGTATCCTCCCATGGCCCCGAGACGCTGATTCAATCGATACGATTTTTCTCGTCAGCGACCGTCACGTCTTGGAACGCGCGGAGGGTGTGGGTCTTTGCCATAACTGTCAAATGCGATCTTTGATGGTTGCTATATCATGGTTGGTATATGTATTGGGACGTGACGGGCTGACTCCAAGGTCGGCCTTACACGAGCAGAAGGCAGGGAAAAGCGATGGCGCGGCCCGGGAATCCGACAACAGCTTCAAATGGTTACAGAGAAGCACCGGGCGATGGCGAAACCCTGCTGCGCAGCGGTCTCAGTCTGCGTCACATGCGCATGATCGTCGCGCTAGACGACCACAGCCGGGTCAGCGCGGCAGCCCAGGTTCTGAACATTTCGCAGCCGGCGGCCTCGCGCATGATCGCAGAGATGGAGGCGGTGCTGGAGGTCAAGCTGTGCGAGAGGCTGCCGCGCGGTATCACCTTGACGCCATACGGCAAGGCTTTGGCCAGGCGGGCGCGCTCGATCCTGCTGGAGATGCGTGAGGTGGACCGCGAGATTTCCGAGCTCAAGGCGGGCAAGGGTGGTTCGGTTTTCCTGGGTGCCGTGACCGCGCCTGCAATCGAGCTGGCGGTGCCGGCAATTCGTGAAATCCGCCGCATCTATCCGCGCATCGAGATCACCATGCAGGTCGAGACCTCCAATGTGCTGGCACGCGAGCTGATCGCCACGCGCCATGACTTCATCATCGCCCGCATCCCGGACGATCTCAATCCGCGGCTGTTCGAGTCGCGCGTCATCGGCGTCGAGAAGGCCTGCCTGATCGTGCGCCGGGGCCATCCGCTCACCAAGGGCGAGGCGGTGCGGCTGGAAGAGACCGCCGCCTATGACTGGGTCTTCCAGTCTGGCGGCTCGCCCTTGCGCCAGGCCATGGAGAGCAACTTCCTCAACCGCAACATCGCTTTGCCGGACCGTATCCTGAACACCAGTTCGCTGCTCCTGACCCTGGTCATGGTCGCGCAATCCGATGCCATCGCACCGGTCTCTGTCCAGGTGGCGAAATTCATCCAGAACCCTGACGGGCTGGCCGGCGCCATCGACGTCGTCCAGACCGAATTCGACATCGAGGTCAGGCCCTACAGCCTGATCACGGTTAGGAATCGCGCGCTGTCGCCGGCCGCCAAGATGCTGCACGACTTCATTCTGAGGGAAGTGGGATGATGGTTCGCTCGGGTAAGGTTGTCCGGCAAAAGCACCGCCAGGCCGAGGCTGGCGAAAGCGAGCTGGGAACATTATTTCCCGCCGATGCGTTCATGATCTTGCAAGGGACGATTTCTTCTGGAGGCTGAACATGCGCAGCTTCGAAATCATCGATCTGCTTTGCGTGATCGAGGCCTGCAAGCACGATCGATCGGTCGGGAATTTCGTTTCCATGGCTGAAGGCGTGGAAGAATTGCGGGTGTTGACCGGCGATTTCGTTTCATCGGATGACGCGGCGGCAAGCGCCCTCGCAACGGTGGCGCTTGCGCGAGGCTGCTCGGTTGTGTTCGACGAACAGGCAGGCGCTGAAATGGTTCTGACGCCTTAGACTGGAGCGGGTAGAGGGAATCGAACCCTCGCGTTCAGCTTGGGAAGCTGACAAGCTACCATTACATCATACCCGCGTGCGCCCTCGTTACCATGAGGGTTAGCCGTCGGGCAATCGCAAAGCGGCCTGTTCTCACGACGGTCGTGCTGCGGATCACGGCGCGCCCGCGGCCGTGAATTGCCGTTTTGCCTCCGCGACCTCATTGCTGGGGGCGAAGCTTGGCCAGTATTTCGAGATGGCCAGCGTCGCGCCGGCGGAAGAGAAGTGGCCATAGTCGAAGTAGAGAAATTCATTGGTCGTGGCATCGGCGTATGAACAACCGGCCGAGTCGCACAGATACGTCAGCGGATCTATGAAATCGCCCCCTTTGGTGAACGGCAGAACCCGAGCGTTGATGTCCGGATCCATAGCCATCGGCCAGGACGTGGTTCCGGCATGCTCCCGTTTCACCAAAAAAGCGATCTTCTGGACGTCGGCGATGAATTCCGGAGACTGGCCGACGGTATAGACCTTGACCCCCATCTCGCGAAGCCGATCGATCGTCTTCTGCAGGCCGTCGAAGCCCCTGGCCTGGTAGTCGGTCCATCGGCCGCTCAGGATCACCGCCTGGATGTTGGCGTCGCGAATGATCGACAAGGCCCGTTCGTTGAAGCGGGTGCAGGCAGGCCGAGCATAGGAAAAATAGGTCAGGTCGGGCGGACAGCCGGCATAGGTGTATTGGATGACATTGGCCTGGATTTTCTGGGCGTTGGGCTCAAGTCCCGGAACATAGTGGGCAGCGAAAGAATCGCCCCACAGCAGCACATTGGTGGCAAAGCCCGTTGTACGGGTGCAGTCGGCAAGGTTCCAGTCTTCGATGCCGGTCCCGTTTTCGTTGAAACAGATGCCGTTGCGCCAGTCGCCGACCCGGATACGTTCGGTCGAGAAATCCGGAAACCGTTGCGGGAAACCGTTGCCCAGTGCGCCGGCCAAACCACCGGCGCACAGCAGCACGATTGCCGTCGCCGAAAACGCGAAGATGGGCAGCGGGGCGGTATAGGCTCGTTTGTGGCGGAAGGGTTGCTCGACATATTTCCAGGAGAATGCCGCCAAGGCGAAACTGGCAACCGTCATCGCGATAATCGTTGGCACACCGACAGTCTTCAGGGAGAGATAATGGACGAAGGAGTTGATTGGCCAGTGGACGAGGTAAAGCGAATAGGAAATGAGGCCGACCCAGACCAGCGGCGCCAACCGAAGCACGCGAGTGGCGACAGGTGCCGGCCTGTCGGCGCTATCCTGGCCAGCATAGATCAGCAGAGCTGTTCCGATGCAGGGGAATAGGGCATTGTAGCCGGGAAACGGATCGCTGTCCGAAATCATCACAAAGCCAAATGCAATCAGGGCAAAGCCGGCGAGGCCGATCAGGTCCATCGCCAGCCGACTGGCTAGGACCGGAGGCTTCCGCAACATCAGCATGGCGCCCAGCGCCAGCTCCCATATGCGCGTCGGCAAGAGATAGAACCCTGCCGTCGGTGCCAGCGAGGTTGCTATGACTGCCAGGGCAAAGCTGCCGATGGCCATCGGCAGAAGTACCGTCAGCCAGCGCTTCGAGACGTATCGGTAGATCAGATAAAGGAGGATCGGCGCGAAGATATAATACTGCTCTTCCACCGAAAGCGACCATGTGTGCAGGAGCGGCCGCAGTTCGGCGTCGATGGAGAAATAGTTCGTCGTTTTCCAGAAATAGATGTTCGACCAGAAGGTCGAGGCGGCGATCACGCTGAGGCTGAATTCGTGGAGATCCGAAGGCAGAAGGATGAACCAGGCGGCAATGCTCGCGAGCAGGATGACGAAGGTCAGCGCCGGCAGGATGCGCCGTGCGCGGCGCCAGTAGAAGCGGCCGATCGAGAATTGGCCCCGCTCAAGATCATCGAGCAGGCTGCCGCTGATCAGATAGCCCGATATGACGAAGAAGATGTCGACACCGGTGAAGCCGCCGGGAATGGCGGACACGCCGAAATGGAAGAGCACGACGGGCAGCACCGCAACGGCCCGCAGGCCGTCGATGTCGCGCCGGTAGTTCATCCGGCCGGCCCGCGCGCGACCACCAGGATCCGTGCGGCCGCACCCGACACGCTCATGCGGCGATGTCGTCGATCGTGCTGAAAATCCCGGCTCGTCGATCTCACAGGCTTACCCCCAGGCAGCAATTTTGCTGCGCTGCAACATGGGTGTCAAGGCATATATTGCTGTCGCGAAATTCGCCAGGAACGCACCGGGATCAGGCGCCGGGCAGATAGATTACCGCGTAGTCGTCCGAATAGGCCCGTTTCCAGCCCAACTGGTCGAAGAAGGGAATGCGGCTGTCGTCGGCCGATAGCAGCGCCCAATCTATTGCGTATTTCTTCAGGCGGGCTTCGAGGAGCGGCTTGCCGTCGCCGCGTCCGGTGTCGTTATCGCTCTTTGTGAAACCGCCGAGGAACAGCTGGTCCGTCCGTCCGTCGATATAGGTCTTGAACCCGTGGAAAATCAGCGTGCCGCCGAAATTGTAGGAATTCAGCACGTTGCCGGATAGATGATGGCTTTGCGCGAATGCCAGCGCCCCGCTGGCCGATGTCTTCGGACTTGGCGCTACCTGATAGACGCTGCCGAGCACAGCGACCCCCGCC
>NZ_RZTC01000167.1:0-2423 GCF_004023165.1 Mesorhizobium sp. M7A.F.Ca.MR.176.00.0.0
TGCTGTGGCGGAAGCGCAGCCGCCGCAAGGGACGGCGGCAGACCAATCCGGCTGCCGACTATGCCGTCCGTACCGAATGGAACGCCGGCGGGGGTATGCTCAATTACTCATCCTTCGTCTATTTCGATGTCGATCGCGACGGCAAATACGGCGCCGGAGACCGGCCGATGGCCGGGATCATGGTGCGGCTGTATGACGAAGCGGGCAAGCTCGCCGCATCCGCGCGCACCAACAATGCCGGCTTTGCCAATTTTCCCATGTCGGCGAAAAGCAGAAAGGCCGTGATCCGCAAGCCAGGCAACTGGCGCTTTGTGGTTTCGGTGCCGCCCGGCTGGCAGGCGAAAAGCGAAAATGACATTCAGTCCCGACACTTCATGCCGCTGCCGGGTTCGCCGGCCGGGATGGTATCGCAGGAGATGCTGCTGCCGGTCGGTCTGGCACCGCCGCGCCGCGTCAGCGGGCGCGTTGCCGGCGATGGACCAGCGACCCTCTCCATGTCGGGGAACGGGCACGTCCTGGAGACGCGGGCACTGGCGCCGGGTGCCGTCTTCAGCTTCGACCTGGCTGAAGAAGCCGACACGGTCAGCGTCAGCGGCGGCGGCTTGGAGCGGCGGCTGACGCTGTCGTCCTACTCGGCGGATCTCGGCCTGCTGTCGCCGCAACGCGCCGGCATCGACACTGATGCCGCCCTCGAAACGATCGATTTCGACGATGTGACGTCGCGCCCCTTCAGGAAAATTCCGGCTGGTCATGCCGGATTGACGTGGCGCAACCTGAATGCGATGGCCCGCGACTACACCAAGGACAGCCAGGGCTATGTCAATGGCAATGTCTCCGGTGACTATGTGCTCTATACCAGCAGCGGGCTGCCGGCCGAATTCAGCCGCGAACGGCCGTTCGGCTTTCACTCGGTCATGCTGAGCGCCGCCTGGCTGGCGTCGGAAGGGGAGGTGGCGCTGATCGAAAGCTGGCTTGGCGAGCAGCTGATTTCAAGCGATCAGATCACGCTGTCGGCGCTCACGCCGCTGCACTACGCCCCGATGCTCAAGGCTGTAACGCGTGTTCGCCTGTCGACGAAACACTATTGGCAAATGGTCGTGGACGATTTGGTCTTGACGCGCTGAGATTGGGCACGCCAAAGCGGAGCGAAATTTCGCCCCGCTTCAATCAGGTTATGTTGACGGTCAGCCCGGCACAATAATAATCGAGGCGCCGTTGGCCGCAGTGACCGCCGACAACCGGCCTTTTTTCAAGAACGATGGCTTCACATAGATCTTTTTCATATCAGACTCTCCTAAAATCCCGATCCGATGATGCCAGACTGCGGCCATCTGTCAACCATGCGGCTGAAATCGGTAAAACTGCAATAAATCCAAGGAGGAGCGGCAAGGCGCCCGCCCTCCAATTCTTGTTTACGCCATCAGGGATCGAAGGCCTTCGATGCTTTTTCTGGAATTGCTCCAGCGCCAGGCACGTTTCGGCCAAGAGTGTGCCAGATTATATCGTGGCGCTGGTCGAGCCGTTTGCCGTGACGGCTGAAAGCTTGTCCTTCTTGACGAGAGCCGGCTTCGCGTAAGTCTTCTTCATGGTAATCTCTCCTCATCCCTACGCGAGAATGGCAGATACGCAAGTTGTGTCAACCAAGCCGGGCGTCCACACGGGCTCTTGGCGACACGAGCTTGCGGCTGATAGTCTCGACGTCGACATGCGGGGCAACCGTCACATGGTGAGGGCCGCAACAACGCCCGAGGGATTTCAATGAACAAGGGTGCCGACAGATTGCTCGCGCTTGCCCTGGTCGTTGTCGCCGTAGGCTGCCTGGCGCGGATCTATTGGCCGGCAATCGGCGAGGCTTTCCTCTGGCGCGGCTTTTCAGGCCCGCCGATGGATCCAGCCTCGTTACGGCTGGCGGGGTTCCTGGTGGCGGCGTTCGCCTGCCTGCTTGGTGCAGGGCTGTTTTGGGCCGGCCTCTTGCCGGACCGGTCGGGCCAAGCAGCGGGCGCGCCGCTGTTTGGTCGCGCGGCGGAGATGCAGGACGCTAGCAGGCCCGGCCTGCGCAGAGTCTTTCTCGTCCTGCCATTGGTCGTGGTCGCCGCACTGGCCGCCGACCGGTTCGGCCCTTGGCATGAGGGCGGCGACATAGCCAGCGAGCCCGTCGAACCGAAGGCCGACGAACCCAACCCTGGCGAGCCGAAGGCCAACGAACCCAAGGGGCATGATGTCGCCAGCGCGCCGCCGGCCTCAGAGCCGGCAGCCCCACCGCCTGCACCAGCAGAAGCTGCTTCGCCGCCGGAGGCCGCCAATCCGCCTGCGGCACCGGTCCCACTGACGCCGCCGGCGCTGGTGCAACCGACCCCGCCAACGCTAGTGCCGCCGACCGCGCCCGCGCCTCCGGCGCCGCCGGAGGTCGCGGTCATTCCGCC
>NZ_RZTC01000167.1:2433-9449 GCF_004023165.1 Mesorhizobium sp. M7A.F.Ca.MR.176.00.0.0
TCGTGGCGCCATTGCCGCCGGCTCCGCCGCCGCTACCGACGCAGCCCGAGGGCCACCGCGACTCGGTCGTCTGGCTGGCGGTGGCGCCCGACGGGCACTCGATCATGAGCGCCAGCACCGATCACACGATCAAGCTGTGGGACATCGCCGCCAAGCAGCTGATCCGCACTCTCGGCGTGCACAAGGATATGGCCCGCACGGCGCTGTTCATGCCCGACGGCGTCAGCGCGCTGACGGCCGGCGACGACGGCGAGATCGTGCAGCGCAAACTTTCCGACGGCGCGGTGCTGCATGTCTTCTCCTCGGGCGGCAATGGCGGCGTCAGAAAGCTGGCGATCAGCCCGGACGGCAAACATGCCATCAGCGGGCACGACACGGGCAATGTCATCGTCTGGGATCTCAAGAAGGGCGCTGTGCTGCACGCCATGAGCGGGAATGGCTGGTCGGTCAGCGCCGTCGCCGTCTCGCCCGATGGCAGGCAAGCCCTCAGCGGCAGCATAGACGGCACACTGAAACTTTGGGACATCGAAAGCGGCAAGCAATTACGAAGTTGGCACGGGCATGAGCGAGGCACATATGGCGCCGCGTTCACCGCCGACGGGCATCATCTGGTCACCGGCAGTGGCGATTACACGATCAAGCTCTGGGATCTAGACAGCGGCCGCGAAGCGCGCCGCTTTGAAGGCCACGAAGGCACTGTCTACGCATTGGCGCTGTCGGCCGACGGCCAGCGCCTGGTCTCCGGCTCGCTCGACGGCACGGCGCGGCTGTGGGACATGGACACCGGCAACCAAATCGCGATGTTCGATAGCCGGACCGGCCCGATCTACGCGGTGGCCTTCACCGCCGATGGCACGGTGCTGACCGGCGGCAACGACCGCGCCATCAGGGATTGGCCGGCCAACCGGCGGCGAGGGCGTCGTGCTGTTTGCCGGCGCGCCGGAATGAGCGAAATCTTGATCACCTTGTCCGCCGTGCTATGTAAAACCCATGTCAGAAGCCAGCCTCCCAGACAACGCGCCGCTCATTGTCATCGATCTCCAGACCGGCATGTTCGACGGTGTGCACGAGCCGCCGATCCATGATGCGCCAGATATTGTCGAGCGCACCAAGGCGGTGATCGATTGGGCGCGGCGCGGCGGGCGCAAGGTCGCTTTTATCAGGCATGACGGACCCGATGGCGATCCATTGGCACCGGATGAGCCGGGCTGGCCGGTTTGGCCCGCGCTCGGCCAGGCGGCGGACGAGCCGACCTTTGCCAAATCGGTGCGCGATGCATTCAGCAATCCCGCCTTCGGCGACTGGGTGGCCGGGCAAGGTGCGGGTGCTGTCGTGCTCTTGGGCGCACAGACCGATTTTTGCGTGGCCGCGACGGTCAAGGGCGCGATCGCCAGAGGGCTCGGCGTGACCGTGGTGTCCGATGCGCACAGCACGCTGGACAATGCCAGCGAGAGTGCCGAACAGGTCATCACCAGGCACAATGGCGAATTCGCGGAGGCCGGTGTCAATCTGGTGACCACAAAGGCGCTTGTCGGCGGCTGAAGCCCGACCGTCGCCGCAGGCCGCATCAGGCAGGCCGGCTTGAGGAGTTCGCGAGGGAAGACAGCGCTGGGCGGCTGCCGTGGTCGACGCGGACGGGGGGGCGCATTGTTGGGATGGCTCGGGCGCCCGCGTCAACCAGGGCGGCTCGTACCGCCGCATTAGCAACATTGCACATTGCGCGCCGCTCGAAACTTCCGCGAAAGCGGAATAGGCTGGGGCAAAAGTGCGGATTCGGCCGACTTTCGGCGCGCTTTCCCGGCACCGGAATCAAGTCTGCTGGCTGTCGGGATGTCGTTCAGGGCGTTTGCCGGTCCTGCACCGGATCGGCGAGGAACGATGCCGCAATCAGGTCGTCGGCATCGATCCGACCATGACGATCTTCCATGATGGCCGCGACCTTTTGAAAGGTTTTCATTTCGGCATCCGTCACCCGCGCATTGCGCATTCTGGCTTGGAGGTCGGCCAGACGAACGCCCAAAGCAGGGGATGTCACAGCTTTGCTTGTCATCTTCACTCGTCCTGATTGGAACTGACATGTGCAACCCGCCGCCATGGCTGGCGGCGGGTTTGGGACAGTTCGAAATTCAGTCGTAGACCTTGACGATCTTGCGGGTGCCCGGATCCACCAGGACGGTGCGGTTGTCGACCACCACGTAGCGGTATTGGACATCGGGGATCTCATGAAGCTCGACCGTTTCCGGCAACGCGCTACCAATATTCAGTTCCACACCGGGAACCTTGACCGAAGCAAGGGGCTGCTTCTTCACATACTCGCGGATGACCGTGTCCTGTTCAGGCTGAATGACAATGTCCTGAGCGGCAACGGCGCCGACTCCGGCCAACAGCAATAGCGCCGCAGCGGCGCCCGTTAGGTGCATTTTCATACTGTTTCTCCTTGCGAGTCAGCATGACAAGATCGTCCAACGCTGACGAGCAACTGAACTTGAGCCAAATGAAAATGTTCCTCCGCTGGGGCTTCGGTCGGATGAGAAGTGCGACTTAAGTCCGGTCCGCAAGCGCATTGGTCTTACCGACGGGAACGGCTCTCTGTTCACGACTGTTTGTCTCCCGGATTCGGAGAAACAGATGGACAAAAGTGTTGGCCAAGCGCGCTGCTCGCACCGATTTTCGCGACGGCCGTCACCTTTCTGGTGATGGGAATAGTCCTTGGCTGACATGTCGTCGATCGGCGCAGCAACGTCCCTTCCTGCGCTGATAGGATTCGCAAGCCGCTTCGGCGGCTGGCGAATCCTCTATCTTCACCACGCGCGGGCCTGCTCATTCGGCAAGCGAGCGCTTCGTTCAGCTTATGCAACGTTGGGAGGTTTACTATGGATCGGCGATCCTTCTTGACAGCAATGTTTGGCATTGCCGGGGCAGCAGCCCTTGCAGGGGCAATTCGCCCGATCGAAGCAGTGGCCGGTGTTCCAGGCGCCGGAAACGGCATTCTCGATGAAATAGAGGCGTCACAAACAGAGGCCTTCGACGACGGTACACATGCGGAGGTGCAGCCGGTCGACCATCGACGCTGGGATCGGGACTGGGATCGGGACCGGGATCGGGACTGGGATCGGGGCTGGCGCCGGCGCCGGCACGGGCGGCGATGGAGACGCGTCTGCCGTAGTTATTGGCGGCATGGTCGCCGTCGCGTCCGGTGCTATCGCAGACGCGGGCCCTCGGTCATCCTTCGGTTTTAGCAGCTAGCCAGCACGTCTTAGCTTGACCAGCGCGATCGGCTCGGCGTCCGCATTTTTCCGGCGGCTGCCGAGCAGAATGCCGTTTGCCGAGGCTGGAGTTCCATAGCGGGGCGGCGCGAAGGTGAATCCGCGCCAGACAGAAGCGAAGACGTCAAGATGACGGTGCACCGACGCATGCCATCCGCTGGCGAGAAATGGCCCGGCAGCCAGGTGCAAAGGGAGGCACGCCGGGCCAGCCGACTTCTGGCGGTCGCCGGCCATCCTTATATTCTATACGTCTAATATTAATGCAAGCGGCGCCAAAAAGCCTCCGGTGGACAATACATCGCCCGAAGCCGTCCGCTCCACTGGACGAAGCCTGGAGGACCCGCGCGGCCGCAATCTCGCCATCGCTCGGCAATTGGTTCGGGCTCGTTCAGTTTGCCGCTTTGCTATCGTGTATCGATCGAGCGGGCGGCGAAGGCAGGGCACGTTGATCCGCAGGCTGCTCGCTGAAGTAGAGCGAACTGCCGAGAACAAGGAAGACGATGCCCACCGCCATCAATCCAACCATGAGCACGGCGATCGCCGTGCCTGGACCATGGCCTGTCTTTATGATGGTGGATCGGTGGGGCATCGCGCCGTTCTCCGGATATGGCACACCAGGGGTGCCGAACCTTCGCGACAAACGACAAGCGCGGCCCGATGTTCCCTTGGCGGAGCTTCAATCGGTCAGGTCGGGCTTTTGCTTTTTCCCGTAGGACCAAGGTCTTATCTGTTGTGCGCAAAAGTCCAAGGGGCCTTGTTCAGTTCCGATAATGTCCCTTGGATGTTCCGCTATTTTAGGTAAATCTGATATAAAGCTCCGGGGAAAACTTAGCCAGCCAAGCACATTTTCCCGCGAAACGGGCATGGAAAATGTGGCTTTGGCAAGTTCAACAACAGGCAGTTATGTCTCGGGCGACGAATGGCTCACGTCTCGTCGAATGGGCCCTCGCGGTTCTGATCGCGCGTGATCGCGGCTTCTTCCTCATCATCGGGAAGGGCGTCGTCGCTGTCCTGGTACGCGTTATCGTCGTCCTCGTCGGGCAGATCGCCGTCTTTTTCGATGCCGTAACGCATGTCGCCGTTTTCCGGCACGGACTCTGGCAGGATCTCGCCGCCCTTGATTGCATCCCAATCCTGCTGCTCGATGGTCGGCCCGTCCGCCTGCGGTGCGTCACCTTCGATATCGGCGCCTGGTTTGTTGCGCGGTGCCATGCTGGGCTCCTTTCCTTGAAAACTGGAGGCGAAACTCGGGGTGCCGGCGTTTGTTCCCGTGCTTGAAGTGCAGGCGTGCTTCTGGATTGCCGACAGCTGGCAGCCCCCGCCAGCACCCGCTGCCGTTCCCGGGTCGCCACCGTTGCCAAGTCGCCGCGCAATGGAGAGCGCGCAGTGGCGATCGGTCGCTTACTTGCGAAGTTGCTAAAATAATGGAATGTTGTCCGCGGGAAATGGGAATGAGGCAGGGACTGATCGGAACCGCCGCGGTTTCGACGGTTTTGGGAAACCATGTATTTTGGACAGTTTCTCGTAGGAATGTCAGCCACGGCCATCATCGTCGCGGTCTGGACCTATATGGTTACCGGCTCTTTCTGGGAGGCATTTGCCTGGACGATAGCGACGCTGCTTGTCCTGCAGGTCGGCTACTTCGTGCTCATCGTGAGGCTGATCTTCAGGGGCTCGCACGATATCGCGCCGAGCCAGGATCCGGTAGACGCCTTCCCGCCATTGCGTCGCGACGGTGTCCGACTTTAAGACCGGGTAGCCAGGATCACTCGCGCGTGTGCGCCCGGGCAATTCGGGGAACCTCGCCACCAGCGCGACCACGGTGTTTGGTCACCGAGACAGCGTCCGAGCATATCCCTGCCGGAGATTTCGGCGCAGCGTTATCGTGGGAACATGACGCATGCGCGACCAGCTTCGCATGGAGCTCAGGCCGTCAGGCGGAACAAGTGATGATGCTTCGCGTTCTCTAGCGGTACCGGTGAGGTTGCCACCTCCATCGGAACTCTCATGGCTCGCTCTGCTCCCGGCGGGGCGAGCCTTTTTCCGTGCTCCCATCGTCCAGATAGAGGGACGCGAGGCTGATTTGACGCGGCGACGACAGGTGCTTCGCCAATCCGGCTACAGCAGGAATTTTTCGTCTTCTAATGTCCGTACACATTTGTGCAAGTTTTCAAGCATTTCCGCGCTGTCTGTCGCATGTCTGATCAGCAATAAATTAATATCCGAGCCGAAAACGTAACATCTTCAATTCTGAAGTTCGATGGAACCGCATGGCAGCGGTGGAGTTTTTATGGAGGGCGGAATTCAATTGTCACTAGGAGACGGTCATGAAACTTTATCTTACAAGCGCGGCGGCCGCAGTCGTCCTGATGGGCGGCATTGGTGCGGCGCTGGCGGAGAGCGTCGTCGTCGTCCAGCCGGAGCAGGAGACGGTCGTTCGCGAATACATCAAGAGGGAACCGCTTGCCTCGGTGAACCTTCTGGGGGTCGAACTCAAGCTCGGCTCCTCGGTGCCGGACACTGTCGAATTGCGTGAGGTGCCCGACGTCAAATATCGCGTCGCCGTGATCAATGACCAGACGGTCCTCGTCGATCCGGAGACCCGCCAGATCGTTGAAGTGCTGCACTAAGGGGGTTCCCGCAGCACTGAACCTTGGGGAAAACCCGCCCCGACGTCGCGTCGGTGGCGGGTTTCCTTTGCCGCGACCCGCTATGGCCTATTCGGCGGCCAGTCTATCCTGCGTCTTGGTCTCGAAATCGCTGGCGTCGTGGCGCTCATGCAATTGCATGGCAGGCTCGCCGAAAGCGCGGTTGACCATGCGGCCGCGCTTGACCGCCGGTCGTGCGTCGATCGCCTTGGCCCAGCGTTGCACATGTGTGTATTCCTGCACGGACAGGAACTCGGCGGAATCATTGTACATGCGGCCGAGCGCCAGCCCGCCATACCAGGGCCACACCGCCATATCGGCGATGGAATAGTCCTTGCCGCCGAGATATTCAGTCTCCGCCAGCCGGCGGTCGAGCACATCCATCTGGCGTTTCACCTCCATCGAGAAGCGGTCGATGGCATATTCGAACTTTTCCGGCGCATAGGCATAAAAGTGACCGAAGCCGCCGCCCAGATAGGGCGCCGAGCCCATCTGCCAGAACAGCCAGGACAGCACCTCGGCGCGGGCCGGCTGTTCGGTCGGCAGGAATTCGCCGAACTTTTCGGCGAGATAGACCAGGATCGAACCGGATTCGAAGATGCGCACCGGCGTCTTGCCGCTGCGGTCCATCAGGGCCGGGATCTTGGAGTTGGGATTGACCTCGACGAAGCCGCTGCCGAACTGGTCGCCATCGTTGATCCGGATCAGCCAGGCATCGTATTCGGCGCCCTTGTGGCCGCGCGCCAGAAGCTCTTCCAGCATGACGGTGACCTTGACGCCGTTCGGCGTCGCCAGCGAATAGAGCTGCAACGGATGCTTGCCGACGGGCAGTTCCTTGTCATGCGTCGGTCCGGCGATCGGCCGGTTGATGCTGGCAAAGGCTCCGCCGCTCGGCTTGTTCCAGGTCCATACTTTCGGCGGGGTGTATTCGGTCATCTCGGGGGCCTCGTGTCGTGGGGAAGGATGGCAGGTCGCCATAAACTAGGGCTGCGGATGTGTAAGTTCAACTTGCGTTGAACTATTATCGATGCCCGCAGGGCCAACATCGGCAATTGGGCTCTTCCTTGCCCTTGCGCCTTCTCCGGCGTGGCATACCTATAGA
>NZ_RZTC01000168.1:0-9229 GCF_004023165.1 Mesorhizobium sp. M7A.F.Ca.MR.176.00.0.0
GGAAAACGGGCGCTGCCGGCGCGAGGGTTTTGAAATGAAGACTTTCCTTACGCAGTTTTTCACCTGGTGGAACAGCCAGACGATAGGAACCCGCCTGCATACCTGGCGGTACGGCAAGAAGGTCGGCCAGGACGAGACCGGCAATTTCTATTACGAAGGCGGCATCGATTCGGAAGGCCGCACGCGCCGCTGGGTCATCTACCGCAATTATTCGGAAGCTTCGGCGATACCGCCCGGCTGGCACGGCTGGATGCACCACCGTGTCGACGTCGCGCCGTCCAGCGAGGACTACAAGCCGCGCGACTGGCAAAAGCCGCATCAGCCCAATCTGACCGGCAGCCCGGCGGCCTATCGCCCGAAGGGCTCGGTGCTGACCAATCAGCACCGCCCGCAGGTCACCGGCGACTACGATGCCTGGACACCCGGGTCGTAGCGACAGGGTGCAAGCCGGTCCTTTATCGCCACAATTGGTGTTTAGCTGCTTGCTGATCAGAAAACGGCGACTAGCCTTGGCGATCGACAGAATCACCCGGGCGCGAACCACCGGTATCTTTGCATGAGCTTTTCTTACTCAATATCGGCTAGTCTGGCGTTAGCCGCCGGTCTTGCCGTCAGCACCGTGGCCTTCGCCGCTTCGCCTGAGCCCGCGGCACCCGCGCCGGCGCCGCCCGCGGGAGCGGACCGGGTCACCAATGCCGTTGCCGAGTTTGCCGGGATCGACAAGATCACCGGCCGCATCATCACCTTCGATGTCTATATCGACGAGACGGTGCAGTTCGGTGCTTTGCAGGTGACGCCGCGCGTCTGCTATTCGCGGCCACAGACCGAAGAGCCGAAGACAGATTCCTTCGTCGAGGTCGACGAGATCACGCTGGACCGCAAGATCCGCCGCATCTTCACCGGCTGGATGTTTGCCGAAAGCCCCGGCCTCAATGCCGTCGAGCATGCCGTCTATGACGTCTGGCTGAAGGCTTGCAAGCAGAAGTCGGATGTGCCGGCGCCCGATGGCGCCAAGGCAGACTCGACCAAAGCCGAGGCGCCCAAGCCCGCCGCGGCCAAACCGAAAGCCGCGATTGCTCCGGACGTGACAGAGCCTGGCGTGACGGAGCCGGACGCTTCGGACCCCGATACGACCGACACCAACTGATCCTCCGGAACCGTCCCTGCCACCATACGTTGGGGCACGGATGAGCGCGCATTTATGCGCAGGGAGGATTTTCCGATGTCAGACAGCAAGCGGATCACGGCCGGCAAGGCAGAGTTGCTGGAACTTGAAAAGGGATTCTGGACGGGCGACGCGGCCTACTATGCGGCCAATGTCGACACCGAATGCCTGGTGGCGTTTCCGCAGATGGCACAGGCGATGGACAATGCGGATCTCGCCAAGACCGCAACCAAGCCCAACCGCTGGCGCGACCTGAAAATCGACCTCAAGGGTATTATCGAGCCGGGCAGCGACATCATCATGCTGACCTACGAGGCACATGCGACACGCGAGAACGGCGAACCTTACGCCGCGCTGGTCAGCACCGGCTATGTCCATCGCGTCAATGGCTGGAAGATGATGTTCCATTCGCAGACGCCATTGGAAGCCGCCACTGGGAAGTAGGCTCAATCTTCAGGGATAGAATACGGCCTCGCCCTTCAGCGCGTCGGCCAGCAACTTTTCATATTTGCCGCGCGGCACGTCGACGGCGCCGAAGCGCTTGAGGTGCTCGGTGGTGAACTGCGTATCGAGCAGCGCGAAGCCGCGTGCCTTCAAGCGCTCGACGAGATAGAAAAGGCAGGTCTTGGAAGCGTCCGTCTCCCTGGCGAACATGCTCTCGCCAAAAAACACCCGGCCGAGCGACACGCCATAGAGGCCACCGACCAGTCGGTCCTCGCGCCACGCCTCGACCGAATGACAATGGCCTATCCGATGCAACTCGACATAGGCTTCGCGGATCGGCGCATTGATCCAGGTCGAGCGCCGTTCCACGCGCTTTTCGGCGCAGCCGTCGATGGTCGCTTCGAAATCGAAATCGAAACGGATGTCGAAGGGGTTCTTCTTGATCGTTTTCCTGAGGCTTTTCGGCGCGTGAAAACCATCGAGCGGAATGATGCCGCGCGTCTCCGGCCGCACCCAGAACACCTCCGGGTCGCCGGCACTTTCGGCCATCGGGAAGACGCCCGAGGCGTAGGCCTTGAGCAGAAGGTCGGTGGGGATGCGATAGCCGGGCGCGTAGGGGCGGGTCATCGCGTCTCCGCGCTACTCTTCCTTGGCCACGTATTTTTCCAGCCAGTGGATGTCATAATCGCCATTGGCGATGTCGGCATTGCCGACGAGATCGCGAAACAGCGGCAACGTCGTCTTGATGCCGTCGACGACGAACTCGTCCAGGGCGCGGCGCAAGCGCATCATGCACTCGACGCGATTACGCCCATGCACGATCAGCTTGCCGATCAGGCTGTCGTAATAGGGCGGGATCTTGTAGCCGGAATAGACGCCGGAATCGACGCGGATGCCGAGACCACCCGGTGTGTGGAAATGGGTGATCGTACCGGGCGAGGGGGTGAAGGTGCGCGGGTCCTCGGCGTTGATGCGGCATTCGATGGCGTGGCCGTTGAACTTGATGTCCTCCTGCTTCACCGAGAGGCCGCCACCGGAGGCGACGCGGATCTGCTCGTGGACGAGATCGATGCCGGTGATCGCTTCCGTCACCGGATGCTCGACCTGCAGGCGCGTGTTCATCTCGATGAAGTAGAACTCGCCATTCTCGTAGAGGAACTCGATCGTGCCGGCGCCGGAATAGCCGAGGTCGGCGATCGCCTTGGCGCAGATGCCGCCGATGCGGGCGCGCTCTTCGGCATTGAGGGCGGGCGAGGGCGCCTCTTCCCAGACCTTCTGGTGGCGGCGCTGCAAGGAACAGTCGCGCTCGCCGAAATGCACGCCGCGGCCAAAGCCGTCACCAAACACCTGGACTTCGATATGGCGCGGCTTTTCCAGGTATTTTTCGATATAAACGGCATCGTCGCCGAACGCCGCACCGGCTTCCGTGCTCGCCGTCTGCAGGGCGACCTCCAGGTCAGCCTCGGTGAGGGCGACCTTCATGCCGCGTCCGCCACCGCCGGCCGATGCCTTGATGATCACGGGATAGCCGATCTCGGCGGCAATGCGCCTGGCTTCCTTCTGATCGGTGACAGCGCCGTCCGAACCGGGCACAACCGGAATGCCGAGGCGCTTGGCGGTTCGCTTGGCCTCGATCTTGTCGCCCATGATGCGGATATGGTCGCCGGACGGACCGATGAAGGTGATGTTGTGCGCGGCCAGTATGTCGGCGAACTTGGCGTTCTCCGACAGGAAGCCGTAACCCGGATGCACGGCGTCGGCGCCGGTGATTTCGCAGGCCGCAACGATCTGATGGATGTTGAGATAGCTGTCGCGCGATGGCGGCGGACCGATGCAGACGCTCTCGTCCGCGAGCCGCACATGCATGGCGTCGGCATCGGCGGTCGAATGCACCACCACCGTCTGGATGCCGAGTTCCTTGCAGGCGCGCAGCACCCGGAGGGCGATTTCGCCGCGATTGGCGATGAGGATCTTCTGAAACATCAGGCCCGCTCTATTCGATCACGACGAGCGGCATGCCATATTCGACCGGCTGCGAATCCTCGAAAAGGATCGCGGTCACCGTGCCGGCGCGTGGCGAGGGGATCTGGTTCATCGTCTTCATTGCTTCGATGATCAGCAAAGTCTGGCCTTCCTTGACCTTCTGGCCGACTTCGATGAATGCCTTGGCGTCCGGCGACGGCGCCAGGTAGGCGGTGCCGACCATCGGCGAGGTGACTGCGTTCTTGGAAATATCTGCCACAACGGGCAGAGCTACGGAGGCAGCTTGCGCTGCTGCCGGCGCATAGGCTTGCTGCGGCGCCGCGATTGCATGAACAGCCGGCGCCTGCCGCGAGACGCGCACCTTCAGGTCGCCCAGTTCAACCTCGATCTCGGTGAGGTTGGTGTCGTTCAGTATGCCCGCCAGATCGCGGATCAGTTGCTGGTCAACACCGGTCTTCTTTATCGACATTTTCGAGCCTTCTGTTTGTTGGCCGGTCATAGGCGTGCGGCCAGCGCCTGTAGCGCCAGCGTATAGCCGAGCGGCCCAAAGCCACAGATCATGCCGACGGCGACCGGCGCGACCATGGAGACGTGGCGGAATGGTTCCCGCGCATGGATGTTGGAAAGATGAACTTCGGCCACCGGCAACGGTGCGACGGCGCGAATGGCGTCGTGGATGGCAATCGAGGTGTGGCTGTAGGCGCCCGGATTGATGACGATGCCGACAGCCTTGTCGCCAGCTTCCTGAATCCAGTCGACAAGGTCGCCCTCATGGTTCGACTGGCGGAAATCGATCTCGAACCCCAGCGCCGTGCCTGCCTGCTTGCAGTCGTCGGCGATCGCGGCAAGCGTCTTGCCGCCATAGATGCCCGGCTCGCGCTTGCCGAGCGCGTTTAGATTGGGACCGTTCAGGACGAAAACCGTTTTCAAAAAGCCGACCTTTCCCGGCGCCGTCATCAAGCCGGCGCGCTGGGCCCTCTATAATGGGCATAGCCGCCCGCGGAAAGAGCGCAAGTGCGTTCTTTCACTGTCCACAACAGGCGGAAATGTGCCCGTGAGAAATAGCTGGCGAGCAAGATCAGAGCGCGGCTTTCGCCGCCTCGATCTTTTCTGCCAGCACTTCCTGCCCGAGTGCTCCGAACACCACCTCGTTGCCGACGACATAGGACGGCGTTCCGGTGATCGCCAGCTTGTTGGCAAGATCGTAGGTCTTGGCGAGGGCCTCGTTGATTGTCGGGTCCTTCATCTTCTCGCGCAGCGCCGCTTCGTCGGCGCCGAGCGACAGCGCGACCTTGATGGCCGCCGCCTCGGTGGCGCGTCCCTGGCCGCCGAGCAACGCATTGTGGAACTCGCCGTACTTTTCCGGGTGCATCAGGTGGAACGCCATCGAGACCACGCTCGCCTTCTGCGAATCCGGTCCGAGGATGGGGAATTCCTTGAGCACGAAACGCAGGTCCGGATCGGTCTTGGTCAACGCCTGCATGTCGTCGATGGCGCGTTTGCAGAAGCCGCAATTATAGTCGTAGAACTCGACGATGGTGACCTTGCCGTTCGGATTGCCGACGACGCCGTCAAAGGCGGAGTTGAAGATCTGGTCCTTGGCATTCTTGATCACGCCGAGATGAGCGATGCGCTGCTCTTCCTTCTGCTTGGCCTCAAGCGCATCCTGGACCTCCAGGAGGACTTCCGGGTTTTTCAACAAATAGTCGCGGATGATGCCTTCGACCTCGGTGCGGTCGATCTTGGTATCGGCCGCCGTGGTCTCGACCGGCTGTGCGGTGCCGGCCTTGGCGATCTGCGGGTTTCCGGCAACGAATCCGAAAGCCAGCATGGCCAGTGCGACCGCAACCCCCGTGGTGCCCAGCAGCAGTGCCTTTTTCATCGTTCCTGTTCCTTCTACCTGTTTTCCGGTCTGGCTATGTCGTGGCGCGCGGCCGGAAGGTTCACTTGATCTTGGTTGACGGCTTGTAGTTTATGATATCCTGGGCGCGAAGCCAGCGAGGCTCGCCGCGTTTCATCTGCTGCTGCGCCCGCATGGCGAAAATCTTCGCATCCTTGTAGTTGCCGGAATAGAAATGGCTTTCGGCGGTGGCAAGTTCAGCGCCCGGTATGTCACCTAACTCACCGTAGGCCTGTGCCAGATAGCGATACCCGGCTGAATTTTCCTTGTCGCGCCCGAGGCCGTTGTTGATCTGCACGACGGCTTTTTTGAGGGAGTCGGGCTTGCCGACGGCCATCAGCGCCTGGCCCATGGACACCGGCAGCAGACCGGACCGCGCCGAATCGAGGCTGACCGCCTTGGCGTAGGCGTCCGCGGCTTCCTTGGGTTTGTTTGCCTTCATCAGGATGTCGCCGCGCAGTTCCTGGAAGTAAGCGTTCTTGGGCTGCGCCTTGATCAGTGCATTGGTCTTGGCGAGCGCGGCGGCGATGTTGCCGAACAGGTAGGTCGACTGGGCGTCGCCATATAGCGCGGCGAGGGTCCCTTGCATCTTTCGCATCAGCCGCGACGCAGCCGCCTGGCCTTCCATGTAGACGGCGATCTTCACCCGCACCATGTCATGGCGCTGCTGCAGCGCGGGCGGGTCCGGCCTGTCGACATTGGGGCTCTGTTTCACCAGCACTTCGAGATTGGAGATACGATCCCGCGGCATCGGATGGCTGATCCGGTAGGGATCGACTTGCGCGCCCGAGAGCGACAGCGCAGTCTGGAAGCGGTGAAACGTCTTCAGCATGCCCATGCCGGACTGGCCGGTGGCGTTGAGATAGGTGATCGCCGAGCGGTCGGCCGTCATCTCCTCGGTGCGCTGGTAGGCGAGGATGCTGCGCTGTGCCATCTCGCCGCCGCCGGCGGCCACCCCCACGCCCGCACCGGCAAGGCCGCGGCTATTGGTTGTCGCGCCGGCGACCATGGCACCGGCACCCAGCAGCGTCGCGATGATGGCCATCGTCTTGGCTCGTTCGAGCTGGTCGCGCAGCTTCTGCTGGTGGCCGCCGGCGATATGACCGGCTTCGTGCGCGATGACGCCGATGATCTCGTTGGGCGTTTCAGCCGTCATCAGCGCGCCGGTGTTGATGAACAGCCGGCGCCCGGTCACGAAGGCGTTGAAACTCTGGTCATTGACCAGAACGATGTCGATGCCGTCATTCGCCAGGCCAGCCGCCCTGAAGATCGGCCGCGCGTAATCGCGAACCAGCGCCTCGATCTCGGCGTCGCGCACCACCGGCACGTTCTGGGCAAAGGCGCTGACCGAACTCGCCATTGCAACGGCAACGCCAAGCGAAAGCGTCGCGAAGACGCGCGCTGCCTGGGCAATCGTCGATCTGGGTCGGCTCAACATGATGGCTCCACTGGTAGACGAGCGGGCGAAAGATGAAAAGTCGGCGCCGGAAACTTCCTCAACTTGTGATCCTCACATCAATCGGGCATTTGTGCGGCACATGCGCCAGTGCCTGGCGCCGTCAGCCATCGGGAATACTGGTTAAATGGTCGTTTCGCTCTCACGTCGTGGCAATGTCGAGCCCTTCCATGCGATGGACATTCTGGCAGAGGCAAACCGGCTGAAGTCCCAGGGCGTGCCGGTTGTTTCGATGGCCGTCGGCCAGCCCTCCGATCCCGCACCGGTTCTGGTTCGCGCCGCAGCCGCCAAGGCGCTGCAGGACGGACGCATCGGCTACACCGACGCGCTGGGACTGGCAGGTTTGCGCAAGGCGATCGCCGGACACTACGCCGATCACTACGGGCTTGATATCGAGCCCGGCCGGATCGCGGTGACCACTGGATCGTCGGCCGCCTTCAACCTCGCCTTCCTGGCGATGTTCGACCCGGGTGACCGCGTCGCCATCGCGGCACCCGGCTATCCCGCCTATCGCAACATCATGGCCGCGCTCGGCATCGAGGTGGTCGAGATCGAGCTGGGCGACGCCGCCTACGTGCATGCCGGCCATCTCGAGACCGCGCATCGTGAAAAGCCGCTGAAAGGCGTTCTCTTCGCCAGTCCCGCCAATCCAACCGGCGCGGTCATACCGGCCGATGAACTGGCGGCCCTGGTGAGGACGGCACAAGACCTCGGCATCGCCGTCATCTCCGACGAAATCTATCACCGGCTCGCCTATGCCGCCCCCGACACCACGGCGCTTGCCTATGGAGGCGACGTGACCGTGATCAACTCCTTCTCCAAATATTACTGCATGACCGGCTGGCGCATCGGCTGGATGGTGCTGCCGCAAGAACTGGTGCGGCCGGTCGAGCGCGTCGCCCAGAGCCTCTATATCTCGCCGCCGGAACTGTCGCAGATCGCGGCGATCGAAGCGTTCAGGGCGACCGAGGAACTGGAAGCGGTCAAGGGTCGCTATGCCTGGAATCGCGAACTCTTGATGAAACGCCTCCCGGAACTCGGCTTTCCGCTGGCGGCGCCCATGGACGGCGCCTTTTATGCCTTTTGTGACGTCACCAGGCATAGCAATGACAGCATGGCCTTCGCGCGAAAGATGCTGGCCGAGGCGCATGTCGCGGCAACACCCGGCCAAGACTTCGACACTCAGGCCGGGCACCGGACGATGCGTTTCTCCTACGCCGGCAGCCACGACGACATGGTTGAGGCAATGGCGCGCATCGAACGCTGGTTGAGGTAGCACCATGCCGGAACTCGAACAGGCCCCCAAACTTGATCAGGCCCACAAACTTGATCAGGCCTCCAAACTTGATCAGGCATTGGCCGAAGTCGCTGCCGAAATGGCCGATCGCACCGATCGCGGTGACGTCGCTTCCTACATTCCGCAGTTGGGTAAGGTCAATCCGAAGAAATTCGGCATCGCAGCGGTTACCAATGACGGGCGCGTGCTGACGGCGGGGGACGCCGACCAGGCCTTTTCCATCCAGAGCATCTCGAAAGTGTTCACCCTGACACTGGCGCTCGGCAATGTCGGCGACGCGCTGTGGCAGCGGGTCGGCCGCGAACCGTCAGGCAATCCGTTCAACTCGATCGTGCAGCTCGAGCATGAGAACGGCATTCCGCGCAACCCGTTCATCAATGCCGGCGCCATCGTCATTTCCGACATCCTGCTTGCCGGCCACCAGCCACGCGAGGCGATCGGCGAGATCCTGCGCTTCATCCAGTTCCTCGCCGACGACGAGACGATCATCATCGATCGCGAGGTGGCGGCGTCCGAGCGCGCCACCGGCTACCGCAACTTCGCGCTTGCCAACTACATGAAATCCTTCGGCAATCTCCACCATGCGCCGGAACTGGCGCTGGGCGTCTACTTCCACCATTGCGCCATCGCCATGAGTTGCCGGCAACTGGCGCTCGCCGGCCGCTTCCTCGCCAATGGCGGCAAGAACCCGGCGACCGGGCATTCCGTGGTGTCGGCCGAACGGGCACGCCGCATCGGCGCCATGATGCTGACCTGCGGCCATTATGACGGCTCCGGCGATTTCGCCTTCCGCGTCGGCATCCCCGGCAAGAGCGGCGTCGGCGGCGGAATATTGGGCATCGTGCCGGGCGTGGCGTCGCTTGCCGTCTGGTCGCCAGGTCTCAATGCCAACGGCAACTCCAAGCTGGGGTCGATCGCGCTGGAAAAGCTTGCCAGGATGATGAACTGGTCGATCTTCGCGCCGTAGCCTTCGCGATCCGCCAT
>NZ_RZTC01000169.1:0-8982 GCF_004023165.1 Mesorhizobium sp. M7A.F.Ca.MR.176.00.0.0
CGAGCACGCCGCGCGGCTGACAGCTGCCGGTGCCGATTTCGTCTGCGCCGACTGGCAAGAAGTTAGCCGGCAATTGGCTAGGTTTGGTGTGCCGGCCTAGTTTAGACGATACTTTGTGAATCCACGGCTGGGCCATTCGCCAGGCGGTACCAATGAGCCCACACGGAAGTTGAAGGACAGGACCCTCGTCGCATCGGCGTCGACTTCGCATCGGAAATTTAGGTTGTACCAGGCGTTTCTGGTGCTGAAGGCGGCCTGCGGAGGATTGAGAACATTGCCTTTGTCCAGCGTAATGGTTGGCACCCATTTGACCGTATAGTCGGCAGTTTGCAGTTCCCGGCTCAGAACGTTGCCGCAAAGGGTGGCCACGCGTTGACCGCGCGGAACATTCTCCATGGAGCTTGTAGCGAACGCATTGCCGGTTGCCCCTTGCGAGTAAAGCTTTCTGACGCCCGGAAGGCCGGAATAGATCGGTGATCCTGCAACGTCGTCGTTGGTGGGATTTGACCTTCCAGCATTCCCGATCGGCGCTTTGAAAGCTCTTGCGGGCTTGAACGTCATTGTCTTGGCAGGTTTGGCTTTGGGCTTTGCCTTTCCAGTCGAGGCTGGAGGCGCCGGCTTGTCGCCGATCTCAGCCGCCAATGGCTTTGGCGTCACGACGGCTTGCTTTTCGGCGGGTTGCGGTGCGGGTTCCTGTTTGTCCGGCTGCTGTTTGTCGGTTTCCTCGGTCGCCTGCTTCTCCTCGCTTTGCGCGGGCTTTTCGTCCGGCGCAGCGGTGGCTGGCTTCTCGTCAGGCTTGCTGGGCTCCGCCTTCTGCTGTGGCGTTGCAGCCGGGGCGGGCTGGGGCGGCGTGGGTGTCGGTGCTACAGGCGGCTTCACCGCCTCATCCTTGGCCGGCGACGGCGTGCTGGGCTTAGCGCTGCTTCCGTCGAGCGATTTCTCCGGCCCGGTATCTTTCTGGCCGTACTGGAAAACGCGCTTCAGAACCTGGTCGTCTGGCGGCTTCGGCGGTTCCGGAGGCGGCTTTTGTTCAGGCGGCTTTTCAGCCTTCTTTTCAGGTGTCGGCTCCGGTGGCTTTGGAGCAGGTTTCGGCTTGGGCTTCTCGGGTGGCGGCACGATCGCGACATTGACGGGCTGTTCCTGCTGAACCGGCTGCTGCTCGGGTCTCGGCAGGCCATAGACCAGAAACGCCGCGATGAGCGCATGCAGGATCAGCGATGCGGGCAAAGCCCACAGCAGATGCCGCCGCCGTTCTCCTGTCTCGCCCTTCATCCTCACCGATGTGGAATGAAATAGCGGCGGCTTCAAGCATAGGTAGTGGATTGGCTTGATTTAACCGCTGACAGGTTGGTGATCGGATGACGACGCGCAGACCCCAGGTCAGCCAGTTTGCCGCTGGCGCGGGATCCCGTCCAGAAACCGTTCGTCCAGCCGTGTCTCGCCAAACCAGTTCAGCCGGTTGATGCTGATGAAGCCGGCATCGATCACTTCGTTTTCGTCACCCGGCTGACTGTCATGGGCCCGACCGCGCGGCACGGTGATGACTGTGCGATCGCCATCGCTTTCCACGGTCTCGGCCTGGCGGGCGATCTTGTCGCGGCCGATGCGCGGTTGCCGGATTTCGGCCGGCAGCGAGGTCGGCAGGTTGATGCTCAGCCAATGACCCTCAGCGGCCCAGTCGGCGCGCGAGTGCCACAATGAAGCGATCAGCGCGCCAAGCCATTGGTCGTCGCCATCGGTGGAATCAGGATTTTTCACGCGTGAGAAGCCGATGGCCGGAACGCCCCAGAACGTCGCCTCCCGCGCAATGCCGAGCGTACCGGAATAGGCAAGGTCCTCGGCAACGTTGCGGCCATCGTTGACGCCCGACAGCACAAGGCCCGGCTTCTCGGAATCGGCGAACAGCCAGGTCATGGCGCTTACCACGCAATCGGCCGGGGTGCCGGAACAGGAGTACCAGTTCGGTTTGACGCGCCGCATGGTCAATGGCCTGGCAATCGTCAATGACGAGCCGGCAGCGGTGCGCTTGCCGTCCGGCGCGACCACCCAGACGTCGTCGGTCAACGCGCCGGCCGCATTGACCAGACGGGCAAGCCCCGGCGCTTCGATGCCGTCGTCGTTGCAGATCAGAATTCTCATCGTTTTCTTGCCTCCGACACCACTATGCGCTGGCCGGTGCGCCATTGCGTGCGCAGCGACGGGATGTGGGTTTGCAGATCGCCGAGAAGGTCCGGCGTGCAGGAATGACCGAGTGCGGCGGGACGACCGGCCTTCTCCCAGATGTCGACATTGCCCGGCAGCGTCGGATGGGTCGGCATGCGCACCCAGTCCGCTCGGCCGGCCTTGTGCAACAGATCGCCCGGCGAGCCTGACGGCAGATGGCCGGTAAGCAGCACCGGAAAACCGGAATGGTCGGCACGCGGCAAGAGGCGCGATGACGGGCCGGCTTCACCCATGCCGTCATCCGCCAGCAACGGCGTGGACGGCAGGGGATCAGCATCGGTCCAGTCGGCTGCGTCTTGCAGGCGGCGAAGCAAGAGTTCTGAGACACCTGGCAACAGGGATGCCGTGGCGCCGATCTGCGCTTCCAGCGACGAACGCATACCGGCATGGATCGCGAACGGCCCAGGCAAGGCCGCGATCAGCTCCAGCGACCGACCCGAGAGCGGCGTCGGCAAAAGACACCCGCCCGAATGCCTCGCAACCCACTGCGAGATTTCGAGCGCCCGCGCCGTCCCAGGCACCGGATCGGCGCCATAGGAAGCATCGAGGACAAGCAGGTCGCAGTGCGGGATCGTGTCCATGACGAAAACACTGCTGTCCGGCACCACGTCGGCGGAATAGGCGACGCGGCTCTCGCCATCGTCCACGGCAAACCAGACACCGCCCACGACATGCCCCGAGCGTCCCGTCTGGATCGCGAGATTTCCGCTCTTCAGCGTATCGCCGGGTTCGAACAATTCGATGCGGTCTTCGGGAAAAGGGAACCGCCTGAAATCCTCGGGCTCAGCATAGCCCGCGAGCGTGGCAGGCGCCTCATTGCGGGTCTCGGCCGTCATGAAAATCCGGCCGGCATAGCCGCGCGACAGCAGCCAGCTCAGCGCGCCGACATGATCCTCATGCGCATGCGAGACGAACAGCGCGTCGATATCGGTGACCGCCCCGTCCAGCGCCGGATAGTAGTCCGCGCCCGAAGCGCCAACCTTGATGCCGACGTCGAGCAGGATGCGATCCTTGCCGCTGCTGACAGCAAGGCTGGTGCGGCCCTTTTCGCCAAAGCCGCCGAGCAGGTCGAGCATCATCACGATACTGCTCCCACCGCCGGGATCAGCCAGCCGGACCGTATGCGCAGACGCGCCTGGGCTCCGCTCTCCAGCACGACCGGGTCGGGCTGTTCGAAATGCAAGGTGAGATCGGGACTGGTCGAAGGCGTGAATTCGATGCGCGCCGAGCCACCCTGATAGATCACCCGCTTGACCAGGCCATCGAAGCCGGGACCGTCCGGCGACACGTCGAGATCGGCCGACCGGCAGCAGATCTTGGCGCCAGCGCGCGGCCGCTGGCCTGGCCGGCAGCGGACAACCAGTTCAGCGCCGAGAACCCGGACCTTGCAGTGGCCCCTTTCTTCGGCGCTCAACACATCCGCGGGCAGCAAAATGCCTTGCGAAATGAAGGATGCGACCATTTCATTTGCCGGCTCATGATAGAGTTCTCGCGGCGTCGCCAGCTGGGCAAGGCGCCCGCCATCCATCACCGCGATGCGGTCGGCCAATGCCATCGCCTCGGCCTGATCATGGGTGATGTAGACGATGGTGGTGCCGGTGCGCTTGTGGAAGGATGCGAACTCGTCCTCCATCGATGCCCTCAGATGCACGTCGAGATTGGCGAGCGGCTCGTCGAACAGCACCAGCGAGGGCGCGGCGACAAGGCAGCGCGCTAGCGCCACGCGCTGGCGCTGGCCGCCGGAAAGATTGGCCGGCCGGCGATCGCCCAGCCCTTGCAGATTGACCAGGGCCAGTGCGTCTTCAACCTTCCGGCGGGCGACGGCCTTGTCGAGCTTCGCCACCTTCAGCGAATAGCCGATGTTCTCGGCCACCGTCATATGCGGCCACAGCGCATAGTTCTGGAAGACGATGCCGACGCGCCGCTTTTCCGGCGCGACGCTGCCGCCCTTGCCCGACACGACCTCGCTGCCGATGCGGATTTCGCCCGAAGTCACTTTCTCGAATCCGGCCACCAGCCTCAGCAACGTCGTCTTGCCGCAGCCGGAAGGGCCGAGCACTGCCAGGAACTCGCCGTCGGCGACGTCGATCGACACGTCCTTGACGGCATCGAAATTGGCGAAGCTCTTGGTCACATTGTCCAGGCTCAATCGCGCCATGGCAGCACTCCGGTCGGAAGGTAGGGGGCAAGCAGATTAGTGACCAGCATCAGCACGAAGGTGACCGCCACGGTGATGACGGACATCGCCGCCGCATAGTTGGAATCGCCGCCCTGCTCGAAGGAGAACATCACCACGCCGATGGTTTCCGAGCCCGACGACCACAGCAGCGCCGAAACGGTAAGTTCGCTTAAGGCCGTCATGAAGATCAGCAGGCCGCCGGCGATCGCCGCCGGTGCCACCAGGGGAAAGATGATCGTGCGCATGCGGGTGAACAGCCCGGCGCCTGCCACTTGCGCAGCCTCCTCCAGCGCCCGGTCGATCTGGTGATAGCCGCTGATGGTTGGCCGCAGCGCCAGCACCAGGAAACGGGCGAGATAGGCATAGAGGATGATCCAGACGGTGTTGTAGAGCTGGATGCCGGTCAGCGGGATCGGCCGCAGGAACATGAGCAGCGAGGCGATGGCCAGCACCACACCGGGCAGTGCATAGGGCAGTTCCACCGACAGATTGAGCAGCCGCACCCAGCGCTGCTTGCCCCAGGCGATCAGATAGCCGATCGGCACGGCAACCAGGACCGCGAAGAAGGCCGCCGCGATCGACAGCCAGAAGCTGTTGAAGAAGGCGCGGCCGGCCGCGTCATGCTCGAACAGCACGAAGCGATAATTGTCGAGCGTCGCCGTCTTGGCGGTGAGCGCGATGCCGTAGCCCGGCACCAGCGATGTCAGAACCAGCCCGAACAGCGGCAGGAACAGCACCACGATGATCAGCAGCCACATGCCGGCCTGCACGGCGGGCCGCCAGCGGCCGAGTTCATAGGGCTCAGCCGAAAGCGATGTGGAGCTGATGCGATAGTCGCGGCGGCGGCTCATGATCTCCTGGGCAAGGATACCGGCCATGGCGATGATGCCGATCAGCACCGACAGGAACGCGGTTTCGCCGAGGACGGCGGGGCCGCCGCCGGCCAGCTTCTGATAGATCAGCGTCGGCAGCACGAGATAGTTGGCGGGAATGCCCAGAAAGGCCGGAATGCCGAAATTGCCGACGCAGGAGACGAAGGCAAGTGCGGCGGCGGCCATGATCGAGGGCGTCATCAACGGCAGCACGATGGTGACCAGCACGGTGAACCAGCCGGCACCGCCCGCTCGCGCCGCTTCGATCAGTTCGCGCGGCAGCTTGCGCAGGCCGGCGCGCACCAGCAGGAAAACCAGCGGCCCATACTGCACGCCGAGCAGCAGGATGATGCCCAATGTCGAATAGAGCGGATTCCTGGTACCGAGCGGCGGTGCCGCCCCGAACAGCTTGAGGAACGGGCTTGCCGGGCCGAACAATTGCAGCCAGGCCAGCGCCGTCACCTGCGGTGCGATCATCAAGGGCATGACGTAACAGAGCACCATGGCGCTGCGAGCGCGGATATCGGTCAGAGTGACGAGGACGGCCACCAGCGTTCCCGACAGCACCGCAAGCAGGGTGCCGCCGATGCCGACGACCAGTGTGTGCCAGGTGGCGATCCAGGTCGCCGGACTGGCGAGCCCCGCCTTTATCGCGACGGCCGACAGCGTGCCGCCGGGTGCCACGATCTCCTTGATCAGGCGCAGCATCGGCAGCAGCGAAAGCAGGACGATGACGATGGCCACCGCCGCCGTCAGGACCATTTCCTGGCCCCGGCTTTCCCTGATCCGTGTTGACATGATTGCGTTTCCTGGGGTCGATCAGCCGATGCGCTCGGGTTTCGCAGTCGGCATGCCGCTAGGGGGGCATGCCGACTGGATTGCCGGCTCAGCCGCCGAACAGTTCCGAGAACTTCGCCTTGTCGGCGTCGGTCTTGGCGACGATTGCCTTGGTGTCGAACGACATCACCTTGACCTTGACGCCTTCCGGCAGCCATTCGGGGCGGCCGACCGAGGCGCGCGCCGGCAGATAGCCCATCGAAAGCGCAAGCTTCTGGCCGTCATCGGAAAGAATGAAGTCGACGAACTTCTTGGCGCCATCGACATTCCTGGCGGTCTTCATGATGGCGACCGGTTCGGTCACTGCCGGCACACCTTCCGAGGGGAACACGAACTCGACCGGGGAACCCTTCTTCTTGGCGTTCATCGCCATGAAGTCGACGAGGATGCCATAGGGCTTCTCGCCCGATGCCACCGACTTCAGCACCGCACCATTGCCGCGCACGCTGACGGTGTTGTTGGTCTTCAGCTTCTGGAAGAAATCCCAGCCATAATTGGTATCGCCGACGAAGCCCGAAAGCAGGTAGGCGGCCGCACCCGAATAGAGCGGGCTCGGCATGACCAGGCCATCTGCATAGGCCGGCTTGGCGAGATCTGCCCAATGCTGCGGCTTCTCGGTCGCCGCGGTGTTGTAGACGATGCCGGTGGTGATCAGCTTGCTGCCGAAATAGGTCTTGTCGGCATCATAGGCATCCGCTTCGATGCCTTCGAGCTTTGCCTCGGGATAGGGCAGCAGCCGGTCGTCCTTCTTCAACAGCTCCATCGAGACCGCATCGGCGATCAGAAGCACGTCGGGCTGCGGGCTGCCGGCGGCAAACTCGGCCGCCATCTTGGTCAGGATATCGCTCGTTCCCGAGCGATAGATATTCACATCGATACCCGGCTGTGCCTTCTTGAAGGCATCCACGGTCTTGGCCGCGTCGGCTTCCGGTTGGGACGTGTAGAGCGTCAGTGTTTCGGCGTTTGCCACGCCGGCAAACAAAGTTGCCGCGAGCGCCAGCTGGCTGGCCAGCTGCTTGATGAAGTGCGTCTTCAATGAGACCTCCTGTCTTGTCTGTGCATGACCGGTCCGGCTCTGGCCGGCTCCCCGTCTCTTCCTCCCTGCACGGCGCATATGACTGGTGGATGACACAGCGCGTGAAACCCACAAAATATGTTCATATGTACGATGTCAATTACAAATGAACAGAAATGTGCGACAATCGACACGCCGAAGATCCGGCATCAGTTGACATCCGGCCGGTGTTTCCTTGATGAGCACCGGGCAGGCCACGGCTCATGAGGGACAGGAACCGATGACCACAGAAAAACCCAGACAGGCTCGCCTGCCGATGGTCTCGTCGGACCTTACCGTCAAGACGGCATGGCTCTACTATGTCGAAGGTTTCACCCAGGAACAGATCGCCGAAAAGCTCGATGTCTCCAGGGTGAAGGTCATGCGTACCCTGGCCTCGTGCACCGCCGAGGGCATTGTCGTCACCATGATCAACGCGCCGACCGCCGGACAGGTGGCGCTCGAGCGGGAACTGGAAAAGCGCTGGGGTCTGAACGCCGCCGTCGTCATCCCGACGCCGTCGGGGCATGACCATCTGGAGAAGGCCATCGGCCATGCCGTCGCGGCCTATCTCGGCGAGCAGATGCAGGACGGCATGACGCTGGCGATCGGTGGCGGCGCGACCCTGCATGCCAGCCTCGGCTTCCTTGCCCGCCGGCAGCTGAAGCGTGCCTGCGTGGTGGCGCTCGTCGGCAGCCTGCCGCACTCGCAATGGATCAATCCATCGATTGTCGCAGCCAAGGTCGCAGACGTCTTCGAGGTCGACAGCTACCAGATCACCGCGCCGGTGACGGTCGACAATTCCTCGCTGCGCGATCTCCTCTGGGCACAGCCGACCCTGCAGGATGTGCGCCAACGCGCGGCCGCCGCCGACATCGCGCTGCTCACCGTCGGCGACATGTCGCCGGACGCCACCATCTTCCGGCACGGCATCGTGCCGTCATCGCTGATCGCTCCGCTGAAAGCGAAGGGCGCGGTCGCCAACATGCTGTGCTATTTCGTCGATGCCGCCGGCGGGCTGGTCGACCACGAGGTCAACAGCCGCGTCATGGCCATCGATCTCGATGTGGTCAGCAACGTGCCTAATGTCGTCCTCGCCGCGGGCGGCAAGCGCAAGGTCGCGGCGATCCTCGCCGCGCTGAAAGCCGTAGACACCAATGTGCTGATCACCGACAGCGATACCGCCACGGCGCTGCTTGCCAAGGGCGGCTGAGCCGATCCGACTGGCTCCCGTGTTTCCCGCTAAATGAGCCCGCGCTCGCGCAAAAAATCCTCGACACCGACATGGGTCATGGATTCGAATTCGGCGACCGCCTCGGCCACCCGCTTGCGCTGCGCCGCCAACAGCGTGAACACCTGCTTCATCTCGCCGGAAACACCGAAACGGCTCCACCGCTCGGCGATGTGCGTGGGCAAGCCGATGTCGGCGCAGAACGCGTCCAGGCTGTCATAGCCGAGGCTGGCGACGAGCTGCCTGGTCTCGTCCGCCGACATGCGCGGCTCGAAGGCGTGGTCGTGCAGTCGCTGCGCCACCAGCTTGATGTCGGATGGCGACGCGCCCATGACCTTGCCGAACAGGGTTTTCACGTCAGACGGGTCGAATGCAGGCATATTTTGGCCTCCCTGGATCGCAATCCAGATAGAACATGGGTCAAGGGTCGGCGCCTGACAAGTCGTTTCTGTCGTAAGCCGGCGCATCATTCGGCGCCGGCTTCTGCTTAATGGATCAGACCAGCAGGCCCATCGGATTTTCAAGGAGGTTCTTGAAGGCGACCAGCAGTTCAGCCCCAAGCGCGCCGTCGACGGCGCGGTGATCG
>NZ_RZTC01000170.1:0-8829 GCF_004023165.1 Mesorhizobium sp. M7A.F.Ca.MR.176.00.0.0
GGCAGGGCGAGACTCTGCACTCAACGCGTCAAAAGTCGCGGAGATGCCGCGGGCGGGAAGCGCTGCTGACAGAAACACCTGCACCTTCGGATCCGCGTCGTGGCGTTCATTCGAAAGAGGAGCGGTCCTTCTCGCGGGCAAAGCTCGGCCAGGTACTATTCTATTGCCCGCCTGGCGACTGGTCGGCTCGATTGGTGCGATCGCTACTGGCGGATTTGAGGAGGCCGGCATGCTCTCCTGGAACGACCTCTCCGATTGGCCCGCCGCGAGTCGGCGCGCCTCCTGCACCGAAACAGCCGGTTTGCGGATACCCATATCAACCCTCCAACGCCTTCTCTACGAAAGCACCGATCATGGTAAGCTCATCCAATGCGTGCCGGTTGTTACGCAACATTAGTCGCATTGCGGGAGTGTGGGACATATTCGCCACCGTCATGTGCAACATCCCCCGCTCCTTCATGGCCGCGAAGGCATCACGCTCATACATGGGCACGTCAAATACTGGCAGAAGCTCTAGCATGTCGTTGGCGGCCTGTTGAGAGACCGTCAGTCTTCCAATAGGAACTCGCTGGCGAAGAATGGCGGTATGTGTTTGCAGTGCCTCTGCCAGTAGCAGCTCGATGATGTAGCGATAAGTCGCAAGCGCTTCATCTATGTCCAGAGGTGTCAGCATGGTTGGCACCAGAAGAAAATCGGAGCTGGCGACAATAATATTGTTCAGTTCACTCAGACCGCCATGGGTGTCGGCCAGCGCATAATGGAAGCCAGCAGCTTCAGCCTGTTGATATGCGTCCTCCAGTAGAGGCAATTCATCGGCGACGAACACCTCGCATTGATGATCCCAAGCGTCGTTGCGAAGGGCGTTTTCTTTCCACTTTGTAAGGGGGCGGTTTTCGTCAGCTTCGAACAATGCAACCCTCTTCTTCTTGGAGGCAAGCGAGGAGCACAGCCCCATCAAGGCCGTGGTTTTACCCGCTCCACCTTTGAATGAGCAGCAAGTAATCAGTTTCATATCGTAGTTTACCTGTGCCTGGATGCTCCCGTAAGAGCTACATTCATTTTAGGTATTAATTACTGATTCAATCCTAAAAATACGATTTTGTCAACGTAATTACGTCCTATAATATTGAACACTTCATTGCTCTCGGTTACATCTGTAATCTTTTGCTGATTCCATTTACGATGGATATCACTATGATAAGGACTGTTGGTTTCTGTTGTAACTATGCAGCGAGACTATTTCTTCGAAGGTGGATCAGAGAAATGACTGATGAGTACTTTCTACACTTATTCGATGATGCTTCTATTCGTAGAAGACGAAGCGTCGCGATAGTTGACCCGCTTGGCTATAAGATAGTCAGCGTGCGGTTGCGGTCGGCTGAATTTGAATCTTTCTCGGAACAGTCGCGGGCGCTCGGGCTGACAAGCAATTTGGCCCTCCGCATCGCAGCGCGTCGGATAGCAGGCTTCCTGGAAATTGACGCCGACACTCGCCAAAACCTCCAAGAAATCACCAGCAGCATTGGTCAAATTGCCGATGCGCTCAACGACATGAGCCGGATTGCAAGTCGCGATGGTAGGGTGGATATCGAACGCTTCGAGAGCCATAGGCAGCAGTTTGGCCAAGAATTCGCCGCCCTCGATGCCCTGCTTCGCACAATACTGAACATTTCCCGACGGCGGCAAGACGGCCGAAGATTATTGCAGGAGAGCGTACGGTGAGAGGATTTTCTGGGAACGTCGCTGTCAGGTGGCCAAGATGCCCCCGCAAGCCATCATAAGAATTGTACCTCGAGGCGGCGCCCGTACCGCACGCCAAATCCGGGATCAACTGAATTACCTGTCTCGCGAGGGCACCATTGACCTCCTGCGATCCTCGCGTCATCAGGGTGTTGCGGTGCCATACGATCGCCTTCACGAGATGGCACACAGTTGGGCCGAGCAAACCGGCAACTATCAACCTGGCCAGCCAGAGGCAGAAAGCAACCAGGACCTCACCACGCACATCATCGTCAGCTTTCCGCGTGGCACCGATACCAATAACGCACACGCTGCCGGCCGGGCGTGGGTGGAAAACATAGTCGGTTCGGGGCGCCAGGGCGGTACATTCGACTACATCACTGCCTTTCATGTCGACCGGCAACATCCACATTTGCATGTGGTGGTCAATCGCAGGGCGCTGGAAGGTCACTGGTTGAAAATCTCACGCCGCCATCCCTATCACAATTACAACAATATGCGCGCAGCGCTTGTTGATGCCGCGTATGACAACGGTATCGAATTGGATGCGACCTCGCGTGCTGAGCGCGGCATCATGGAGCGACCGATTACCTATGCGGAGTTCCGACGCAGGGAGAGGGCTGGAGAAACCGTTGCGATTCGCCCGCACCCAGAACCCGATGTTCCCGTCACTCCCCGAGGATCACCCGGACCCACAAACCTTGGCGACGGCGACAGGGGGCCAAGGCCTGGTCCACATGGACCAAGTCACGGAGACGCCCCTGGGCAAGCATCCGGGAGCAACGCTGGACCGGCCACCCGCGACAATACAGTCGATGAAATTCGTTTGGGCGACGATTTTGACTCGGGAAGGCGAAGCGACTCCGGTGGGCAGGGACAAGCTGCGGGGCACGGTACGCAGGATGAGAGCGGTTTCGAGCAACAGCGCCAAGCCCGGCGGCGTCGGCGCCCGGAGACGGAACCTGAAGACGCCGGTTCCAATACACCCCAGCACCCACGGCAGCGCCGCCGCTACGCCCCCGGCATCATCGAAACGCGAGCCCAACGAGCAGCCCGTGAACAGCGCGAAGCCGATGAACGCGCTAGGCGGCACGTCCAAAGGCCTGAAGAGCTCGATTCGGAGCGGCCAGAGCAACGTAAGCGCCGTCGCTACGCCCCCGGCATCATTGAAACCCGGGCCCAACAGGCGGCCCGTGAACAGCGCGAAGCCGATGAACGCGCAAGGCGGCATCACCGCCGTGAGCCCGATCCTCAAGACCTCGATCCTAATCAACCGCGGCGCCTTCGCAGCGGCCGCGTGGTCGAACGATCGCGCCATGACCCCGGCGGTTCTCGCTGAGTATGAGCATGAGCAATATTGAAACCACAGATGCCAAGCCTGACTCAGGAGAACGCGAAAAAATTCGGACTCGCGCGAATTCTGGAGGCAGCGAAGATGAAACCGACGCTGACCATTTGCGCCAATCCGTCGAGCGAACCGAGCGAATGCGCAGGCTGGCCGCGCGGCGCTATCAGGTCGTGCGGCATCGGACCCGGATCGAGAATGAGGAGCATGCGATCCTGCATGCGCACCTGATCCCGAAGGGTCCGCACGCCGATCTGTTCAACGTCCGCGGCCGCGCCTGGCTGGCGCGCCAGCCAGTGCCCGACGATGATCGGTTTGCGATCGAGCGGCATGTGCGCGAACTCGATCGGCTCGCCAAGGACCTGGCGATCCTCGACCGGGGGATTGCCGAGACCACGCTGGACGATCCAGCGATCAGGCGTCTGCTCACCATTACCGGCGTTAACCTGGCCGTGGCAGCGGGACTAATGGCGGCGATCGGCGACGGATCGCACTCGATATTCCGACCCCGAACCGGGCCGCCGCCTGCCGCGCCTGCGGCGCGGCGACCAGGACGAGGTCATGGCGGCAGGCAGAGGTCGTGGCGACTGGGGAGCCGCTGATGCCCGGCCACAGGGCCTTCATCCGCATCACCAGCCGGCGCGATCAGGCCAAGCCAATGACGCGTCTGTTCATGGCCTCCACACTGCTGTCGCCGCAGCAGGCACTCGAGCTCACCAGAGCCCATTGGCAGATCGAGAATGGCCTGCACTGGATGCTCGACGTGTATCTGGGCGAGGACTTGAGCCGTGCCCGCAAGGACAATGCTCCCGCTAACACTGCCCTCATCAACCGCCTCGCCAGAAATATCCTCCAGGCTGCCGACGCCGACAAAGTTCCCATCAGCCATCGCATCAAGAAATGCGCTTGGAATGACGACTATCTCATCAACGCTCTCACCCATATGCGATAGCCCTGCGCCTGAGGGGGATCAGATTATGCATCGCATTCAGTGGCGTTGTGTAGGTCCGGGATTCGGGAGGCTCAAGACAAGAGCAGGCGCAAACCAGCTCTCTTTTTCAAGATGGAGACTCCATGACGACAACAGACAAATTCTCCTGGCAGAGTCCCCTTAGTCGACGGGCCTTCACATTGGGTTCCGCGATCGCCCTGGCAAATTCGGTGACGATGCCGAGTTGGACTGAAAACTTAATCGGCATCGTCGTTACCGTTCGCGGAGCGGTCAATCGTAAGCGTCAAGCCAAACTACAGCCTTTGATTGTTGGCAGCGATATCAATGACGGGGATATTGTGGCGACTAGTCGCCACAGCTACGCTGAATTAAAACTCACAGACGGCACTCGCATCTTACTCGGCAGCGAAACCGAGTTTGTCATCGATCGCTTCGCTGCCCTTCAGGGCGGCACTCTGGAACTAGTCACGGGAAAGATGGTCTTCGACCGACCCGAAAAAATGCCCAAGATTGATGTCTCGGTACGAACTATTTTTGGGATGCTGGGGGTGCGCGGGACAAAGTTCTTCTGTGGTCCAAACCGCGGGGTTCATGCAATCTTTGTTGAGCACGGCCTGGTAACAGTTGAAGCTGGCGGTATGTTGCAACCTGTTGGGACTGGTGAGGGTCTGGAAATCACACGGCTGGGCGCACCACCCAGCAATTGTTCAATGTGGGATGAGAAGCGCATAGCTGAGGCTTATGCGGGCATCACCTTGGCTAGTAGCTGACTGATGCTTCGGCTTCGAGCGGTGTGGTGAACAGCTCCAGCTTCCCAAATCCCGGTATCTGGTGCACGTCGAGGGATTTGAGCGTCCGCCCGCTTTGGGCGGCCGCATTTGGGCCGATGCAGATTGCCGTACCGAGCGTCTTGTTGGCTTCCTGAAGCCGCGCGGCAAGATTGACCACACTGCCGTGCGCCGTGTAGTCGAGCTTGGCACCCCCGCCGACTTCGCCTAGCACCGCAGTTCCCGTTTCGATACCTATGCGGGTGCGCCCGAACTTATGTTTAGCGAAGTTGGGTCGTTTGCGCATCTCACCGGTCAGCGCCTGGATGGCCTCAGCACAGTCAAAAGCCTTGTTCACATGATTGGGCAGGTCTTCAGGAGCGTTGAAAAATGCATGTACTGCATCGCCTACGATTTTATCTACCATACCGCCGTGCGAAGCAATTATTTCGTTGACCTCGGTGTAGTAAATGTTGAGAAGCGCAACGATATCGCGAGGACTTAAGTTCCTATCAAGCAAGCAAAAGTCTTCTATGTCCGTAAAAAGCGCTGTTACCTGCCGCTCATCGTACGTTATACAGTCATCTTTCGGACTATTAATGTAACGTTCTACCACTGACATCGGAAGATACTTGGAGAGTTTGTAGCGCGCCCTCGCCTCCGCCTTGCCGGTCGACGCAAATTGGGAGATGCTGCTGCAAGCAAGAGCAGCGATAAGGGACAGGCTAAGCCCGACCGCGTCAAACAGAAGCGCCCATTTGGCGTAGGTCACGACCGCAGCCCCAAAAATTCCGGCAATAAGCAGAAGGCCAAGCACCGTCGATATGATTGGCCGTGTACGAGTCCCAATCAGCGCCATGAGGCAGCCGCCCAAGAACGTCAAGAAGGCTTCGATTATCGGCATTGTACTGTCGCGATGTGGGATGAAACCGGTTATCACGGCGTTGGCTATATCGGCATGGATTTGAACGGAAGGCTCCAATGGCATGGACGCGGTCGGCCGCAAGCCACCGAGTTGAGGAAGACTACTGCCGATAAATACAATTTTATCGGCAAACGGTTTGCCAACGATTCTCTTATTCAGGACATCAGTCGCCGAAACCGTGCGCGCCGCAATAGCCGTAGCTGAGCTGGAGGCGAAGCGAAAACTACCATCAGCATCGAGTTCGACCCGACGCTTTGCGAGCCTGACCCACACTGGGTCACCCCCTATAATGGGTGGCCGTGTACCGAAAGCCACCCGTGCTGCCTCTATCCCGAGTGCCGGATAGACTTCGTCGCTAAGGACGACAAAGGCCTGCGCCCGCCGAACATGAGCATCCTTGTCGCCAACGAGAAATGCTGCCGCGACCGAACGGGCACGCATTTGAAAGTCAGAGCAGGAAGTCTCCGCCCCATCAATGAACCAGAGCGGCGGAATCGTGACAGGGCGGAGAACACCAACCGGTGGTGCCTCCTTGGGCCTCCTCTCCGTGCTGTCTCCAATCAGAAATCCAAGCGTAACCGGCGCTGACGCGATGGCTTGCGCCAGTGCATTATTTCTTTCTTCGCCCGGATCGCAAGTTCCGCCGAAAACGATGTCAATAGCGATTGCCCTCGCGCCACCTTCTGAGATCTTGGCTACAACGCTTGCCACGTCTGAGCGATCCCACACATTATTCGCATCTTCCCGAAATGACTTTAGATCGAAATCGACAACGGAGATCGCTGTTGCGCGTGGCGGGGGAATCCATTGAGTTAGCGTATCAAAAAACTGCTCACGCTGGACGTCGAGGTATGAAGTTAGCGGCGACAACAGGCTAAGAGCCGACAGAGCGCTTGAGGCAACACCTGCCAAGATGGGCTTCACGCGTAGCAGCCTCATGCACAGCTCCTAAAGCTCACTTGGCTCAGCAATCCGCTGTAAGCGGTCTGTGTTGCATTCGATTATCCCGTTGATACGCCTGATGGCGCCGACCCCCTCTATCGCGAGTACAGCCCGATTGATTTTTGGCCTACTTGCTCCCAGAATCTCAGCCAAGTCCGATTGGGTGAGCGATAATCTGAGATTGGCGGTCACCGGCAACTTATTGCCGTGGATCTGCCTCAGGATCCCGAGGAAAAAACGGGCGACTCGGGAGTTCAAATCGTAAAGGGCAATTGTTTCCAGCTGTTCGGTCGTGCCCCGCAATCGAGAGCAGAGGTAACGGATGATCGCTGGGGCCGCTCCTGGCGTAAGTGTGACAAGATCTATAAAAGGCTGCTTAGCAATTACGAAACCCTCGGTGGCTACCTGCGCCGTGGCCTCGGCTGATCGAGGCCGATCGTCTAGCAGGGCCATCTCGCCAAACAGTTCTCCGGCTTCAATTTGTTGCAGGACTAACTCACGCCCCTGCGGAGTGGTCAGAGATAGCTTGATGCGTCCAACGATCACGCCAGCCATGTAATTTCCTTCGTCACCTCGCTGGAATATTACTGTGTCTGGGAGCCATCTGCGGTAGCTTGAGATATCTGCAAGCGCGGCGATCGTCGTATCGTCGAAGTCTCGAAAGATCGGAAAGGAACGCCAGAAGGCAGGGCTTCTAACCATCTTGGTCATATTGTTTCCTCTTCAAAAAAGCCCCCCTTCGAACGACGACAGGCTCGCCCGGCAGATCGCTGGGAAAGATCGTGTCCCAGGGAGTGGTGTATCTGACGGCTTGGTCGCCGTGCTCTCCGGCATGGGGCCAGGCTGATCAGCGTGCCACGGCTGGTAGGCTGATGAGGGGATCATCGCTCATTTGGCTGATGGTTTCGTCTAATCGCGATCGTTGAGTCAAGCACCTTTATAGTTTCTGAGACGCGTATGCCGGGTGCAGGGTCGTCTTCGCGGTCGACATCGGTCGCCGCATGATGGAGCTTCGCGGGAGGAGCCTTCAAATGTGGACGACGCACTCTGCTGAGCCAGCGGTGCACCCCATCAAGCGGAATGGCTCTGCCCACGTCCCGGCAGGGACGTCTCAGCGCGCTCGGGGACCGAACGCTATTCCTAGGGCTATCACGCTGTGGCGCCGGCGGTCCGATCGAAGAACTCACCGGCCTTCAGCATCGCGTGCATCGTCACGGCCAGTTTGCGGGCTACGGCAACAGCAGCTCGTTTGAAGCCGATCCGCTCGCGGAGTTTGAGGCCCCATGTCCGCAGGGCGCTGTCGGCCGAGCTGCGGGTCAGGATCACCGTGGCGGCTTCGTAGAGAAGCCCTCGCAAATGACGATCGCCGCGCCGGGATATGTGGCCATCATAATCGACCTCTCCTGATTGGTAGCGGCGGGTCGTCAGACCAAGCCAGGCGCCAACAGAGCGGGACTTCTTGAAGTTGTTGGGATCTTCAATGGCGGTGACGAAAGAGGTCGCGGTGATCGTGCCGACGCCAGGGATCGACATGAGGAGCTGACACGCTTGGTTTTGGCGCGCAGCAGCGACAAGCTGGCGTCCGAGCTCGGTGGCACGGATGCGCATGCTGCGCCAGGCTTCCAGCATCGGCAGCACGATAGGGGCGAGCCCGTCCTGATCGACAAGAAGACTCCGGACATTCTTTTCGAATGTGCTTCCCTTGCCCGCGGGAACGAGCAATCCAAATGTCTTCATGAGCCCCCGGATCTGGTTTGAAAGCTCGGTGGTGATCCTGACCAGCCGGGTGCGTGCCGCCACCAGGGTGCGGGTCAGCATGCTGTCGAACCCTTTCACCCGCACCTCACGAAAGAACCCTACTTCTGCAAGATGCGCCAAACCGTCGGCATCGTTCGCGTCAGTCTTATTCGCGGCCATGTCCAGCGCTGCTTTGGCATGGCGAGCATCGATGCAGATCGCTGGCACCCTTTCCGAGCGTAGCGCGTGATAGAACCAGACGGAAAGGGGCCCAGTCTCGAACACCACGCGTTTGGCGGCTGGCGCCCGCTTACGGATAAGCTCGGCAATGATCTTTGGATCAGAGGCGCACTTCCCGCGCCAGACGTGCGCATTTCGCTGATCGTGGGCAGTGATTTCACGCGATCGTGGGCAGCAGAAG
>NZ_RZTC01000017.1:0-17684 GCF_004023165.1 Mesorhizobium sp. M7A.F.Ca.MR.176.00.0.0
GCGCTGGCTGATAGCAGACGACCTGGCGAGTGGCCGGCTGGTCGAAATCGACCTCGAATCCTTCAGGGAGGTGAGTTCGCCGCTGTTTGCCATGCACCGCAACGATCGCAGCCCGAAGCCCGCGGCGGCCTGGCTGATCGACCAGTTCAAGCGCCAGCTCGGCTGCTTCAACGAGTTCGAACCGGGCGAGGTGCCTGAGGAAGAGACAGGCCATCGATCAGTGCCATGAGCACGGCGCGGTAGTCCTGAGCTGACGCACCGGCCTCGATGGCCAGGGCGGCACGATCGAAGGCGGAGCCGAGCAGCGCGGTCAGCGCGTCGGCCGGCAATCTCGTCATCGTCTGCGCCCGCATCGCCGCGACCAGCCCTTCGCGCAGCGAACGGTTGCCGTGGCGGTTGTCGATCGCTTCCATGGCGGCGCGGCCAAGCACGGCCGGGCCGTCGAGCAGCAACAGCCGCGTGCGGCCGGGCGCGCGCATGGCGGCGAGATAGGCGTCGGAACCGGCAATCAGTGCGTCGCGGGCATTGAGCGATGGCGGCGAAGCGCGCTCGATCTCCTCAGCCACCGCCATCGCCTCCTGCTCGACCACGGCGGCAAACAGCGCCTGCTTGTCGGCGAAGTGATGATAGAGCGCGCCGCGCGTCACGCCGGCGGCAGCGACGATCTCCGGCGTGCTGGTCTCGGCATAGGATTTTTCGGTGAACAGCTTTCGTGCCGCGGCAATCAGGTCGGCGCGCGTCGCCTCGGTGCGGTCTCGGTTGGAACGACGCGCGGAATCGCGTTGCATACATGCAGCCTGTATGTTAATGTAAGTTACATGCAGACTGTATGTTAATCGACGGGAGAAGGAAAGATGAAGACGACGAGCTATTACCCGGTGCTGATGACCGGCGACGTCGCCGGCACGACGGCGTTCTATGTCGAGCATTTTCGCTTCCAGCCGCTATTCGAAAGCGACTGGTATGTGCATCTGCAATCGGTGGAGGACAGAAGAGTCAATCTCGGCATCGTCCAGGGCGATCATGAGACGATCCCGGAAGAGGGGCGAGGCCGCGCGTCGGGCCTGCTGATCAACTTCGAGGTGAGGGACCCGGATGCGGTCTATGAACGGGCCGTCGCGGCCGGGCTGCCGATCCTGCGCTCTCTACGCGACGAACCCTTCGGCCAGCGCCATTTCGTCACGCGGGATCCCAATGGCGTGCTGATCGACGTCATCAAGCCGATTCCGCCGAGCGAGGCGTTTCTGGCGCAGTACGCGGAGGGGGCGGTGGGCGCCTAAACGATATTCGTGTTGGCTGTTTCCTACGCAATTTATGATCATCCGGTAATTGCCAAGCCGAGAAAGGTTTGATTTCTGAGCAGATGTGCGATGCAATCATGCGAGTGCAGGTGGCGAGCGGACCATTGAATGACCGAAGATCTTGTCGATCGAATTTATGAAGCGGCGTTCGTCCCCGATTTATGGCCAGACGTCTTCGACAGGTTGAGCGAACTGTCGAACTCGGCCGGAGGCGGTATGGGTTTATTCGATGACCGGCTGGACCCGATGCTCTCGCGTCGGACCTGGTCCGGCCGAGACTGGAGGGCATCTCTGCGGAAGGCGGGTTCAAGAGCAGCAGTGTCTCCCAACTCCTGCTGACGCTGCCCCCACCCTCGGGATTCGTCTACGACGCGGACTACTTCCCCAAGGAGGCGCTCGAGAACAATCGGACGCGGCTCGACCGGACGCTGCCATTGGGAATCGGTGGCGAAGTCGGTACGTTCATATCCCTGCCTACAGGCGAAGTTCTGTTGTTTACGATGGAGCGTTGGCTGACCAATGATCGGCCATCCCGAGACGAATTGGACCAGCTCAACCGCATGAGGCCACATTTGGCGCGCGCCGGCCTGATTGGTGCGCGCCTGCGGCTGGAACGAGCGCGCGCTACGACTACGGCGCTTGCGGCGATCGGCCTGCCGGCCGCGGTGATGACGAGCAGGGGACGCGTTCTGGCGACCAATCAACTGCTTGACGCTCTGCCCCTTGTGTTCGTGCCGACGGCCCGTGATGGGCTCGCCCTTGCCGATGCCAAGGCAAACAAGTTGTTTCAGCAGGCGATTGCAAGCGGGACTGGTGACGCTGCGTCGGGTCGCTCCGTGCCCATAGCGCCAAGCGAGACTAGCGAGGCCATGATCGTTCACCTCATCCCTCTTCGCCGTCTGGCGCACGAACTTCTCTCAGGCGCCGACATACTGATCGCAGCCACGGCTCTCAACCCGACGAATCTGGTGCCTTCGCCGACCATCCTGACGCGCCTTTTCGACCTCTCGCCGGCCGAGGCGCGATTGGCAGCGGCATTGGCATCGGGGGATAGCCTTGGTGTGGCGGCGACAAACGCCAACATCACCTATCGCACGGCCAGCACGTATCTTGGTCGTATCTTCGACAAGACAGGCACGCATCATCAGGCGCAACTCGTAGCTCTCCTGAAGGGAGCCTATGTCCCCGTTGCTCCCTCGAAGGGGGAGTGAGCAACGGCGGCCTTAAAGTCTTTCTTTTGATACATGTCGTTGTCCCAGAACCGCGGCACACTTCTGGGCGACTGCACTAGCTTCGCGCAACCGGCATCACCGTCACCTGGCTGACGCCGGTGCGGCGCACCACGGTGCATTGTGTCTCGCGGCCGATGCGCTCGGCGTCGAGCACGCGCACCAGGTCGTCGACGCCGGTGACCGGGCGGCCGTCTATTGCGGCGATGATGTCGCCCTCCTTCAAGCCGGCCTTGGCCGCCGGGCCATCCTTCTCGACGCTGCGCAGCCGCACCGCGGTATTGGTCGACACTTGCGACAGGAGCGCGGCGCGTCGCGGCAGATTGACGGTGTCGGCCGAGACGCCGATGAAGGCGCGGCGCACGCGGCCGAAGCGGATGATCTCGGAAATGACGAAATTGGCGGTGTTGGAGGCAACAGCGAAGGCGATGCCTTGCGCGCCGTGGATCATGGCGGTGTTGACGCCGATGACCTCGCCGGCCGACGACACCAGCGGTCCGCCGGAATTGCCGGGATTGAGCGCTGCGTCGGTCTGGATAACGTCGTCGATCAGCCGGCCGGTGGAGGCGCGCATCGAGCGGCCGAGCGCGGAGACGACGCCGGAGGTGACGGTCCATTCGAAACCGAGCGGGTTGCCGATTGCAATGGCGATCTGGCCGCGCCGCAGCCGTTTGGAATCGCCCAGCGGTGCGACGTCGGCAAAGCTGCCGTCGGCGCGCACCAGCGCGATGTCGGTGTCGGGGTCGCGGCCAAGAACACGCCCTTCTCTCGAGGCGCCGTCCGGCATCGAAACGCGCACCGTCCTGGCATCACCGACGACATGGAAGTTGGTGACCACCAGCCCGTCCGGCGCAATGACGAAGCCGGAGCCATGGCCGCCCTGACCGCCAACGCGCTCGATGCGGCAGACGGCCGGACCGATGCGGTCGACCGCATCGGCAACCGTCGTCGAATAGGCGTCGAGCAGCGTGTCATCGGTTTGGAATTTGGCGACGGCGACGGCCATGGGAGGGCTCCGTGTGTTCAGGCTTGATCGTGACTATATGTGCGGAGCGGCTGGAACCGCAGCGACCTGACCAGATGGCCAGTCAAACCGGCAACTAGCCGTCAGGCGAGTACCCGCGGACGCGCTGTCGAGCGATATCTGGGGCATGGATGAACCCAGGAGACCATTATGAGCGATTTCAATCTGAGCGCGTTTTCGCAAGCCGTCGCTGATCTCGCCGCCAAGGCCGCGCCGGCAACGGCTGGCTTCGCCACGCATCATCACCGCACGGCAAGCGCCTTCCACTGGCGTGACGGCTATTTCGTCACCGCTGAAGAGGCTGTCGAGGCCGGCGAGGAGATCGAACTGGTGTTGGCCTCGGGGGAAACGGTGAAGGCCGAGCTGGTTGGCCGCGACCCTTCTACCGGTGTTGCCCTGCTGAAGCCGTCGGAGGCCGTCAGCGCCGCGCCGTTGGCCAAGGCCGATGCGGTGCGGCCGGGCAACATCGCCATTGCCATCGGCAGCAGCGACGGTTCGGCTTTGGCTGTTTCGGGCTCGGTGGGCGAAGTCGGCCCGGCCTGGCGCTCGATGCGCGGCGGCACCATCGACCGGCGCATCAATCTTGCCGTCGGCGCCGGCGGCCGTTTCGAGGGCGGCCCGGTTCTCGACGCCAAGGGTGCGCTGATCGGCATGCTGTTGTTCGGACCGCGCCACCGGGCGCTGGTCATGCCTTACGAGACGATCGAGCGGGCGGTCGCGACCTTGCGCGAAAAGGGCCATGTCGCGCGCGGCTATCTCGGCGCCGGCCTGCATCCGGTACGCGACCGCGACGCGCAGGGCGCGATGGTGATGAGTCTCGATGACGATGGTCCCGCGAAGACCGCCGGTCTCTCTCTTGGCGATATCATCGTGGCGTGGAACGGTGAGGCGGTGCACGGCCCGCGGGACCTGATCCGCAGGCTCGGACCCGACAGTGCCGGCTCTTCGGTGACGCTCGGTGTCGTGCGCGGCGGCGAACAGCGCGATGTCGTGCTGACAATCGGCGAAAAGCCGCTGAGCTGAGGGCATCCATGGACACGCTCACCAGCGACAGGATCATGCATGACGGTGCCGTCTCGCGGCGGCTGGTGGTGCTGATTGCGCTTGGCGATGCGTCACGCGCCGAGCGCCTGGCGGCCTCGCTGGCCGCGAGCGATGACCTGCTGCCGGTCGTGGCTGGCGGTGGAAGAGCCGACGTCGCCATCGTTGACGACAGCATTGGTGATGGCGTGCCGGCCCTCATTCCACGGGTGCTGCTGACCGGACGCGCTGGCGGCGAGCGGCCCGCCGGTGAGGTGCTGGCCGTGATGTCCGCTGGCGCGGAGGATTTGTTGATCGCCGCGGCGGCGCGGCTGGCCGCGGCCGGCTATCGCGTCTCGGGCGAGCGCGGAAGCGGACGCCATGAGGATTTCCGTGCCGGCGATGGCGAGCCGTTCGAGGAGGAGGCCTCCGACGAGCATGCCGCCCGGCCTTCGCTGTCGCCGCGTGAGGCGGAAGTGTTGGCGCTGCTGGCCGAGGGCGCTCCAAACAAGGTGATTGCGCGGCGGCTGAACATTTCGGTGCACACCGCGAAGTTCCATGTCGCCGCAATCCTGATCAAGCTCGGTGCGGCCAACCGCACCGATGCGATTGCCATTGCGATGCGCCAAGGGTTGGTGCTGGTTTAGTCATAAACCCTACGCTGCGTAACGCGGTGTCCAGCGTGTCGGGTCTTGCGCTGCGGTCGCCCGCCGCGCAAAGGTTTGCGCCTGTTGTGTTGCAAGGGAGGCGCAAGGAAATGTCGCTCAAGGGAAAGACGCTGTTCATCTCCGGCGGGTCGCGCGGCATCGGGCTGGCGATCGCGCTGCGCGCGGCGCGCGACGGCGCCAATGTGACGATCGCGGCCAAGACCGCCGAACCGCATCCGAAGCTGCCGGGCACGATTTATAGCGCTGCCGAAGAGATCGAGCAGGCTGGCGGCAAGGCGCTGCCTGTTTTGTGCGACATCCGCGAGGAGGCGCAGGTGGCCGAGGCGGTCGCCAGGACCGTGGAGAAATTCGGCGGCATCGACATCTGCGTCAACAATGCCAGCGCCATCCAACTCACCGGCACGCTGGAGACCGACATGAAGCGCTACGACCTGATGCATCAGATCAACACGCGCGGTACCTTCCTGGTCTCGAAAATGTGCATTCCTCACCTGAAGTTGGCGCAAAATGCTCACATCCTGAATCTGGCGCCGCCGCTCGACATGAAGGCCAAGTGGTTCAGGAACCACGTCGCCTACACCATGGCCAAGTTCGGCATGTCGATGTGCACGCTGGGCATGAGTGCGGAGTTCGCCAAGGACGGCATCGCCGTCAATTCACTGTGGCCGATCTCGACCATCGACACGGCGGCGGTGCGCAATCTGCTCGGCGGCGCGACGGTGGCGGCGATGAGCCGTTTGCCCGACATCATGGCCGACGCCGCGCATGCCATCTTCATGCGGCCGGCGCGCGAGACAACAGGTAATTTCTACATCGACGAGGAGGTGCTGCGCGCCGAGGGCGTCAGCGACTTTTCAGCCTATGCGCCAGGTGCGACCGGGCCTCTGGCCGGAGATTTCTTTGTCCCTGACGAGGTGTTTGCCCGCACGGACAGCAAGATCAAGAGCATCTACTAGATCCGCGTCATTGTGAGCGTCGAGCTAAGCCATCCGCCGTGGCTGAGCCACGGCAAAGCCTTGCTCACAAAGCGATAGGGCGCCAACCCTGCCGGGGTGATTCAAGGTCCGGCAGGCGCTTGCTTACGCCTCATCCTTCTTGCCTTTGCCGAGGCCCATCAGCCGGTCGATATAGGCGAGCATGAGGGCCGAGACGACGAAGGCGAGATGGATGATGGTCAGCCACATCAGCTGGTCGGTCGTGTAGGTCGACGAGTTCAAAAACACCTGCAAAAGGTGGATGGACGAGATGGCGACGATAGTCGAGGCAACCTTGACCTTCAGCGAGCCGACATCGATGGTGCCCAGCCAGTGCACGCCACCCTCCTGGTCGTCGAAGCGGCTGACGAAGTTCTCGTAGCCCGAGATGATGACCATCACCACCAGCGAGGCAACCAGTGCGGCATCGATCAGGCCGAGCATCTTGAGGATAGTGTCGGTGTCACCGAGCGTGAACGCCAGGGTAATGAACTCATAAAGCTTCTTGCCGAATGACAGCGCATAGACGGCCAATGCCAGGGCCAGGCCGATATAGAAAACGACGAGCAACCAGCGTGAAGCGAGAATGATCGATTCGATGGCGAGTTCGAGACGCTTCATGGGATGATTCCGGCTGGTTATCTCTCAGACAATGGCCGTATTCGGCCAGGCCGCCACCGTTTGCAAGACAAAAAACCCCGCCGAACAAGGTCCGGCGGGGTTCAATGCGTCCCGCTGGAGTCAGGACGGGGCAGGGAACGCCCAGCCCCGAATCTGGGGTGGCTGGGCCCGCGATTCAATGAGCCGTGTCTAATGCCCGTACAATTCTTGTTGAACCCGTCACATCCATCCATCCCCGACGGTGCCGGGGATGGATGTTTCTCGTGCCGATTCCACAAACCGGGTCATGGTTTTGAAATCATGACCTAATTGTTGCTGGCCACAGGTGCCACCAGCGAGGTGATGCGGCGAATGCCGACGCGCCGGTTCTCGCGGTTCGGCGCCGACGTATTGACCTTCAGATACTCCTCGCCATAGCCCTGTGTCGTCAGGTTCTCCGGCGGGATGCCGAAGGCGTTGGTCAAGGCCTCGGCCACCGATTCTGCGCGGCGATCGGAAAGAGCCAGGTTAGCCTCCGGTGTGCCGACGGCGTCGGTGTGACCTTCGATCAGGAAGGTCTCGGCAGGGTTCTTCTTCAACAGCTTCTCCATGGCCGTCGCGACGCCCTCGAGCTTCTGCACCTCGGTGTCGGAGATCGAGGCCGAGCCGAATTCGAAGTTGAGCGTGTCGAGATCGACGCGCCGTGCGATGTCGCGCACGCGGGCCGAACGTTTGACCTCGTCGATCGAGTAGAGGCGCTGGACCTTCTCCACCGGTGGCTGTTCGAGGAAGGTGTAGTAGTCGTCCGGATCTTCGACATCCTCGGAGTCCAGAATGTACTCCTCGCGCGGGATTGTCAGCCGCATCGGCGGCAGATCATCGCCGGGATCGCGCCAGTCGCTGTCGTCCTCATAGTGCCGCTCATCGACATAGCTCAGCACATATTCGCGTCCATCCGGCGCAATGCGCGAACGCTGGATAACGTCGCCATAGCGGTTGCGGATGGTGACGATCTGAACACCGTTGTCACGCTCGACGATTTCCCGGGTGCGGTCGCCCGACAGATCCTCATAGTAGACGTTCCTGGCGCCGCGGGTCATGCGCGGGGCGTCATTGCTCTCGACGAATGTCTGGTTGTTGAACTGCAGGATGACGCGGTCGCCGAGTTCCCTGACGACGTCGACGCCTTTCGGACGCCGGCGGTCACGGACGTTCTCATCGGGCGCACGCTCTACGCGCGTGCCCTTTTCCTCGGTCACCGGCGCGATCTTCTCGGGCTTGATCTCCTGTTGTGCGGCCCTGTCGTCGGTGGGCGGCGGACCTTGGTCGATGGGAGCAGCCACCGGCTTACGGCCTTGATCGCCACCTTGCTGGGCATTTTGCCCGCCATTCTGCTGCTCGCCATCCTGGGGGACGATCTTGTCGCCCTGCTTGCGGCCGCCTCTGCGTTCGGCGTCCTTCTGGCTGTCCAGGATGGGAGCGGCGTTTGGATCGGCCGGTGCTTCGCCTTGCACCGGGTTTTCGCCCTGTGCCGGTGCTGCCGTCTGACCATTGGCCGGTTGTTCGCCGGTGGCTGGCTGTTCGGCTGTGGCCGGCTGCTCGCCAACAGGTTTCCTGACACGCTTCTTCGTCGTGTCCTGGGGCTGCTCGCCCTGGGCCGCGGGCTGTTCGCCGGCAGGGGCCGTCGCCTCTCCAGCGGGAGCCTCTTTCGGTGCCGGGGCGACTTCAGGTTGGGCCTGCTGGTCCTGCCTGTTCTTCTTGCGCGGCTTGGCCTGCTCGCCGGGCTGATTGTCGTTGGCCGGTTCCGCCTGGGTGGCCGGCGCCTGCTCGGTCTGCTGCTGCTGGTCGCGCTTCTTCCTGCGCGGCTGCTGTTCCTCGGCTGGCGCTGCCTGTTCGGCCGGCGCCTGTTCGGTCTGCTGCTGCTGGTCGCGCTTCTTCCGGCGTGGCTGCTGTTCCTCGGCTGGCGCTGCCTGTTCGGCCGGCGCCTGCTCGGTCTGCTGCTGCTGGTCGCGCTTCTTCCTGCGCGGCTGCTGTTCCTCGGCTGGAGCGGCCTGTTCGGCCGGCGCCTGCTCAGCCTGCTGCTGCTGGTCGCGCTTCTTCCGGCGTGGCTGCTGCTCCTCGGCGGGCTGTTCGCTCTGGGCAGGCGCGGCCTGCTGTTCAGGCTCGGCCTTCTTGCGCTCGCGCTTCTGTTCGGGTTCCGCCTGCTGCTGTTGTGCGCAGGCTTCGCCTTCGGCACATGCTGCTTGCGCCAGGATGAATGGGGCTGCCGTGCGCTGGGCAAGGCCGGACGCGACACTTCCCTGAAGCGGGAACGCGCCCAACGGCGCGGATGCCATAAGCAGGCCGAGTGCCGTGCCTGCCAGAATCCGTGGTTGGCGTTTCATCGAAATTCTCCTTGTGGGGTCCCATCCTTGCCGAAACCGATCTTGTGCCGATTGGTTCCAGTCTGGCACGGATAGAGGCCGTACGGGGCGATTGACCGACCTTTTGAAGGCAACTTCATGTCATTCACCTGGCGATAGCCGCAATTGCGACCATTGCCGCGCTTGACCTTGCCCGCGGCTGGGGCCACATCCCGGAAATGGAAACGCCATTCTGGAAAACCAAGGCGCTGGAGGCGATGAGCCCGGCCGAGTGGGAATCGCTGTGCGACGGCTGCGGTAAATGCTGCCTTTCGAAGCTTGAGGACGAGGACACCGGCGAGATATACTGGACCAGCGTCGGCTGTCGGCTGTTCGATGCCGAGACCTGCCGCTGTTCGGACTACGTCAACCGGCTGGCGCGCGTTCCCGACTGCGTCGGGCTGACGCCACAGAATGTGCGAACCATCAGTTGGCTGCCCAGCACCTGCGCCTATCGGCTGGTGGCCGAGGGCCGCGACCTCTACTGGTGGCACCGGCTGGTGTCGGGCAGCGCCGAGACCGTGCATGAAGCCGGCATCTCGATGCGCGGCCGGGTCAAGGCGAGCGAAACCGATCTTGCCGAGCCGGAAGACTATCTTGACTATGTACTGGACGAGGAGCCGTAGGACCAGCGTCGGTGAGCAAGAGCCTCGCGTTTGAAGACATTCGGCCAATCCGCGGGGTCGGAACCGGGCGCCGGGTCAGGCGTTCTGCCCTTCACCGAGGGCTGGGGACGATGGCGAATGGCCGGAACTTTCCTTTTTCCCGCCATATGAACCGGAGATGAACGGCAGGTTCGTAAAGAGTTCAGACAGGCAGGCGCATTCTCCGACCATCGGTTCACGAGGACGGGCGAAGGCCCGCAAAAAGGAGAGAAGACGATGTTCAACACGATCAAGACGGCAGCCCTTTCGGCCCTGGTCGGTCTCGGCACGCTGGCGGCCGTTCCCGCTCACGCCGACAGCCTCTATCTCGGCTTCGGCAACAACAACGATCCGCGTTTCGGCGTCTATACCGGTGACGACGGTTATCGCCATCGCCGTGACGAGCGCCGTGGCAACTGGCGCCGTGGCTGCTCGCCGGACCGCGCCCTCGACAAGGCCGAACGCATGGGCCTCCACCGCGTCCGGATCGTCGACGTCAGCCGTCGTACGGTGAAAGTGGCGGGCCGCCAGGATGGCGACCGCGTCGTCGTCGTGTTCGCCAATGAGCGCGGCTGCCCGGTCATCTATCGCTAAGCTCGGGTTTGGCCGATCAAGAGGCATGATCCTCTGCAAGGATCAGCCGGCGGCATGATCTTCTACGAAGATCATGCCGGGAGACGCGATCTTCTGCGAAGATTGGTCTGGACTAGCCGAGCCCCTTTCCGTTTGAGGGGTGTGGCTCGAAAAAACCCGCGGGAGCAATCCCGCGGGTTTTTCATGCACGCCATTGGTTGATGATTGCCGTGGCCAGGCTCAGCCACGGATCGTCAGAGCCGCTTATTTCAGTTCGAAGGTGACGGTGACCTGCACATTGTAGGCGTTCTCACCGGCCTGTACCGGAGCCGCGCCGCCCGCGGCATCGAAGGCTTTGGCATTGATCGGCATCGGCGCCGGCCTGATGTTCTGGTCTGTGATCTCGAGCACCCGGCCCAGGCTGACGCCGGCGGCTTCGGCCAGCGTCTTGGCCTTGGCCATGGCGTCGGCGACCGCCTTCTTGCGCGCCTCGGTGACCGTGGCTGCCGGGTTGTCATTGGTGAAGGCAATGCCGCCGCCCTGATTGACGCCCAGCGACACCGCCTTGTCGAGGACCTCGCCTGTCTTGTCGACGTCGCGCACCCGCACCGAAAGCGTGTTGGTCACCTGGTAGGCGACGAGTTCGGCTTCCTGACTGCCGTCCGGCTTGTTGGTGTAGTTGTAGCGCGGGTTAATCTGGATGCCAGCGGTCTGCAGATCGCGGTCCTTGATGCCGGCGGACTTCATCGCCGCGATCACGGCGGCCATGGCGTCATTATTGGCATCGAGCGCGGCGCGCGCGGTTTTGGCCTCGCGCATGACGCTCAGCGTCAGGACCGCCAGATCGGGGGCTACGGTTGCTTCGCCTTCGCCCGACACGATGATGCGGGGCGGCGTCGGCAGATCGGCGGCTCCAGCCATCGCCGGAAAAGCGATTGCAGTGGCGAGCGCGAGAGGCAAAAGATGTCTGGTCATGAAAATCTCCTTGGTCTGCGATCAAGTCGCAAGGGGTCGCGTAGAGCGCGATTATGGGTTGATTTGGGCGATCTGCGGAAGCCCGTCGGGGAAAGCCTTGTGCCGCGATGCGAAAAACATTAATCCAGCCCGCGTGGGGCCTGTAGCTCAATGGTTAGAGCCGGCGGCTCATAACCGCTTGGTTGGGGGTTCGAGTCCCTCCGGGCCCACCATTATCGCTATTTATCAATAAGTTATCGTTTTTTATTTGCCTCGGTTAGCCAAAATCAGGTTGGCGAGTCTCCGTCGATCTCGTTGAATTCATTGATTTATGATGGGCTCCCGAGGACTGCCGATCAAACTGCTTTGCAACATAGGGCGGCGCGAAAGGAATCGAACTGCCCGCAATGCGCTCGTTCCATCCGTTTCGGGCGGGTGCAGTCCTTCGGCGCGACAGCGGGCTAACTCTCAGCAAATATTTCCGCCGTGCTCCCGGGCTGACCGAGCCTCCAGATGCGGGCTATGCAGCGACGCATCTCGTCAGCGGTGGCGCCGCCTCGGAATTCGGCGAGGCGTATGGCCTTGGCTTCCAGTTCCTGTTTCGAAAGGGTGTTGCCGGGATCTCCCTTGGGCTCGTCGACGCGGGCATTGAATTTGCGGCCGTCAACCGTCGTGACGCTCACCTTGCCGACCCACTGCTTGGGATAAAGGGTGTCGACCTCGGCGTCGCGTTCCATATGCACCTTCGCGCGGAAACGGGCGACGCGGGTGTCGGCAAGTGCATGGTGTTCGAAAGCATCGAGGTCAGCGACGCCGTGAACGGCGATCAGCCCCAAAACCGTGCCCATGGAGAACTTCGCCTGGTGGACGGTTTGCGGAGTGACCACCGCGCCCAGGACATCGATGGCTCCCTGATGGACATGGGTCACCACGCCGGTGATGTCGTCCGGACCGAGCCCTTCGCGGCGCATGAGAGACTGCAGCGCGTCGGCGGCCGGATGAGTGTGCCGGCAGGCTGCGTGCCATTTGAAGGAGGTCTCCTCGGTTGCCCAACGGCTGCCGAGCCCGTCCGTCAGGCGGGCCGGATCGGCGTCGCTGGACATTCCGGCAGCCATTCCTTGCTGGCCTTCGAGGATCCGCGCGGCGCCCTTGAAGCCATCGCGCGCCAGATAGGCAGCGAACAGACCGTTGGCGGCCGCTCGCGCGGTATGGAGTTGCTTGGAATCGGCAGCGTCACGCAGAAATTCCCAGAGACCTGCCGCCTGCGTACCGGCCGAGCCGACAGCATGGTTGAGCCCGGCTGCGTCCAACCCGATCAACCTGCCGACCGCCGCGGCTGCTGCCACTGCGCCAGCCGTGCCGGTGGTGTGGAATATCTCGTAGTGCGAGCGTCCGAGGAATTCTCCCACGCGGATGCCCACTTCATAGCCGGCGATGCAGGCAGTCAGCACTTCGCGGCCGGTCTTCCCCTCAGCCTCCGCAACCGCCAAAACGGCCGGAAAGATCACCGCCGCCGGGTGAAAGACCGAGCCGTTGTGAACGTCGTCCTGTTCCACGACATGGGAGGCCGCCGCATTGACCATCGCTGCGAAGTAGGGGCTTGTGCGCCGCCGCGTCGGGATGATGGTGCTTGGGCCGTCCGCCGGCCCCATGGCACGCGCAAAGCCGTCGATCATCTCGACCTGGTGCGCGCCCTTGCCGGCCAGCGCCGAGCCGAGCCAGTCGATCATCAGTCCTTGCGCGAAATGAACGACGCGCGGCGGGATCTGTTCGAAGTCGAGTTCGGCAATGAAGGCGCAGAGCCTGGCGGTCGGCCAATCGGCGGTGTCCGTGCTCATCGGTTGCTTCTCCTCTGCATGCCCTTCAGACCAAAGCGGCCCGGCGCAGGACCTGCCTTGCACGTTCGACGACCGGTCGATCCACCATCTCGCCTTTCACCAGGCTGACTTCGCCTGATGAGGCCGCGCCAATGATGTCGCGTGCCCATGCGATGTCACTATCGCTCGGGCGAAAGCCATTGCGAATCGGCTCGATCTGCCTCGGATGGATGGCCATCTTGCCGCCAAAACCCATCTTCATGGCGTGGCGGGCGTCATCCTCGGTGATTTCGGGACTGTTCAGGTCGGTCGTTACGCCGTCGATCGGCGCGGCACGGCCAGCCGCGCGCGAGCGCCAGACGATTTCGTTGCAGGCCGCAAGCAAGGTCAGTCGATCATGCGCGCAACCGAGATCGAGCGAGAAGTCGACCGAGCCGAAGGCGACGGCAACGACGTTGGGCATGGCCAATATGTCCGGCAAGTTGGCGAGACCGACGGCGCTCTCGACCAGCGCGATGACGCAAACGCTGCGTGCCATGTGCCTGGCCATATCGGCAATGTCTTCCGGACGTTCGGCCTTGGGCAGCATGACGGAGACGCCGTCGAGGCGCCGCAGGGCGTCGATGTCCGCTTCGTGCCAGGGTGTTCCCGCGGCATTGATGCGGACCACGACCGCGGATTTCAGCGCGGCTGCATGAGCAACGACCGCTTCCCGAGCGCGGTCCTTGTCGCCAGGGGCGACAGCATCCTCGAGGTCTAGAACGACTGCGTCCGCGCCGCTGCTGTCGGCTTTGGCAAACCGCTCAGGACGTGAGCCCGGCACGAATAGCGGCACGACAGGCGTGACGAAGCTCACCATTGCGCCGTGGCTTTCACCGTCACATGGCCGTCGGACGACCGTGCCTCGAGAGCCATGCCGTCCTGGCCTGGGGATGTTGCGCTCAGAAGCAGGCGCTGTGGGCCGCTCGCCGGATGGACGCCGCGGAATGAGAAACGGCGCGGCGACTGACCGACAATGGCGGTGGCGAAGTTCATCAGCAGCGTCGCCTGCAGCGGGCCATGGATGACGAGCCCGGGATAGTGCTCGACCCCCGTGGCATAGGGCGTGTCGTAGTGGATGCGATGCCCGTTGAACGTCAGCGCGGAATATCGAAAGAGCAGCACGGGATCGATGTCGATCGTGCGCTCGTGCGATGCGGCCAGGGGCGAATTGGCCGGCGGGGCAGGGGACGCAGCAGCGGCTTCGGCGCCGCGATAGACGATGATCTGGTCCTCCTCGATGACCGGACCGGAATCGTTGGCGATGTCGTGCCGGACCGTGACGAAGGTGAGCGGGCCGGAGCGGCCCTGCTTCTCCTCGATGGCGGCCAATGTCGAGCGGCGGCGGATGCGGTCGCCAGAGCGGATCGGCGCCATGAAACGCACGTCGCTGGCAGCCCACATGCGACGCGGAAGCGGCACCGGCGGCAGGAAGCCGCCTTTGGCCGGGTGCCCGTCAGGTCCGAGTTCTCGCATGGCGGCAATGTCGGGTGTCAGGCACCAATGCAGTCCGGGCGCGGCCGCGCCCTCGGCAGTCTGCGCCGCGTGGTCCCCAAGCGTGGCGCCAAAGCTGGCCAGCAGGCGCGGGGTCACAACATCCTCGACCTCGTGCGTGCGTCCAACCCATTCCTGCAGTGTGCTTGTGTCCAGGCTCATGAGGTCCTCGTCAGGCGGCGAATTCGGACCGGATCCGGTCCGTATCGGCGCCAAGCGCGGGGACGCTTGGAACCGTTGCAAATCCCTCCGGCCGCCCTGCCGGCTTGGGTACTGCGATGCGCTTGCCGTCCGGCAGTGCCACCTCCGTCCGGCGGAGCGCCTTGTGGTGCGGCAGGTCGCGCATTGCACTCACCCGGCCCCAGGCGATCTGCGCCTCGTCGAGACGGCTTATGGCCTCGTCGCAGTCGATTGCCCCGAAGATCGGTTCGATCTCGGCGTCGAGCGCCGTGCGGTTGGCAACCCGCCAGGTATTGGTGGCGAAGCGTTCGTCGGCGAACAGATCCTGCCTTTGCAGCACGAGCGTGCAGAAGCGCTTCCATTCATTGTTCTGCTGGATGGACACGACCACGCTGCCATCCCGACAGGCATAAGGTCGATAGGGGTAGATCGAAGCATGCGCCAGGCCATATCTCTGCGTCTCGCGGCCCGCATATTCGTAGTGCAGCAGCGGCACGGTCATCCAGTCGGCCATGGCGTCGAACATGGCAATCTCGACAATGCGGCCGCGCCCGGTCTTCTGGCGCGCCAGCAAGGCTTCGAGGATCGCTGCATGGGCATTCATGCCGGTGGCGATGTCGGCGGCGGAAACCCCGATTTTGCTTGGCGTGTCCGGCGTGCCGGTAACGGCGCAGATGCCGCTTTCGGCCTGCACCAGCATGTCGTAGGCGCGCATGGCCGCGTAGGGCGTGTCCTGCCCGTAGCCGACGATGTTGATGGCTATCAGCCGAGGAAACTCTTTCGCAATTGTATCGGCCGAGAGGCCGAGCCTGTCGATGGCGCCCGGCACGAGATTCTGCACGAGGACGTCGGCGCGCGCGACCATCCGGTGCAGGAGAGCCAGGTCGTGCTCACTCTTCAGGTCGAGCACCGCGCTCTCCTTGCCGCGGTTGAGCCAGACGAAGTAAGCCGACATGCCTTCCACTGCGGAATCGTAATGACGCGCGGTTTCGCCTTCCGGACGCTCGATCTTCACGACGCGTGCGCCGGCATCGGCAAGGCGGACCGTGCAGAGCGGAGCGGCGACGGCCTGCTCGATCGAAACGACAAACAGGCCCTCCAGCGGGCGGGCGTCAGACATTGCGCTGCACTCCCGAGCGCGCCAGCACGCCAGGCTTCAGCCGCTCGTTCTTGCCGTAGTCCTCGGCTGCGTGGAAGAACAGATGCGGCGTGCCATCAATGTCCTCGAGCCTCTTGCGGTAGGCGTCCAGATAGGCCTTGCGGCCATCGTCGCCGACGCGGCCCGGCATGTAGGCGACGAAGGGCGGCAGCACGTCGAAGCCGGAATAGCGCAGCAGACCATTGTGGATCGGCCACAGCACCGTGAGGATGTCGCCGTCGATGCCATCGGGCGCGTAGGTGTCGGCCGACGTGCCCGTGGTGGCGGCCACCATGGCGAGCTTTCCCCTGAACATGCCGGTGTCGTATTTGCGGCCCGGCAGATAGGCGAAACCGCGCGCGAAGACGCGATCGGCCCAGCCCTTGAGCATTGCTGGCATTCCGAACCACCAGACCGGGAACTGGAACAGCACGAAGTCCGCCCGCTTCACCTTTTCGATCTCTGCACTGATATCGGCCGACAGTGCGCCGGCCTCGTAGGCGGCGGTCTGTTCACGCGGCAGGCTGAAGAAGTCCGGATCGTTACGCTCGCCCGATACGTCGCCCGGCCCTGCGACAGGATTGAAGCCCATCGCATAGAGGTCGCTGACGACTACATCGTGGCCTGCGCGGGTCAAGGTTTCCACGGCCAGATCCTTCATGGCGCCGTTGAAGGATTTTGCTTCCGGGTGTGCATAGACGATGAGGACGTTCACGGACGACTCCTAGTAGGAACGCGGCAGTCCAAGCACGTGCTCGGAAAGGTATGACAGGATGAGGTTGGTCGAGATCGGCGCGACCTGATAGAGACGCGTCTCGCGGAACTTGCGCTCGACATCGTACTCTTCCGCGAAACCGAACCCGCCATAAGTCTGGATGCAGACATTGGCGGCTTCGTTCGAAGCGTCGGCCGCCAGCATCTTGGCCATGTTCGCTTCGGATCCGGGGTTCTTGCCGGCCTCGTAGAGGTTCAGCGCCTCGCGCACCATCAGTTCGGCCGCGCGCATGTTGGCGTAGGCCCTTGCGATCGGAAACTGGATGCCCTGGTTCTGGCCGATCGCCCGGCCAAACACATGCCGCTCCTTTGCGTAGGTGCTTGCCTTTTCGATGAACCATTTCGCGTCGCCGACGCATTCGGCTGATATCAGGATGCGCTCGGCGTTCATGCCCGAGAGGATGTAGCGGAATCCCTTCCCCTCTTCGCCGATCAGGTTTTCGGCGGGTACGCGCAGATCGTCGAAGAAGACCTCGGTGGTGGCATGGTTCATCATGGTGCGGATCGGCCGGATTGTGAGGCCGTTGCCGACGGCTTCGCGCATGTCGACGATGAGGACGGAGAGGCCGTCGGTCTTTTTCATGCCGTCCTTCAGCGGCGTGGTCCGCGCCAGCAGCAGCATCAGATCCGAATGCTCGGCGCGGCTGGTCCAGATCTTCTGGCCCTTGACCACGAAATGATCGCCGTCGAGGCGAGCAGTGGTCTTGAGCGCCCCCGTGTCGGTCCCGCTGGTCGGTTCCGTGACGCCGAATGCCTGCAGGCGCAGTTCTCCCGTGGAGATCTTTGGTAGGTATCGCTGCTTCTGCGCTTCCGAGCCGTGGCGAAGAAGCGTGCCCATCGTGTACATCTGGGC
>NZ_RZTC01000017.1:17693-69728 GCF_004023165.1 Mesorhizobium sp. M7A.F.Ca.MR.176.00.0.0
TGAATTTCCTCCAGCACGGCAGCGGCGGCCGAAAGTGGCAGGCCCGAGCCGCCATACGCCTCCGGGATCAGGATCGAGAGCCAACCGGCCTGCGTCAACGCTGCGACGAAGTCGCCGGGATAGGCCATGTCCCTGTCGAGTGCGCGCCAGTATTCTCCGGGAAAGCGCGTGCACAGCCTGGCGACGGCATCGCGAATGTCTTGATAGGCTTCCATGAGGTTTGTCCGGGTTTTCGTCTTGCTGCGGCCTCACTATCGCGCCTCCATGCCCTGTCAGCAATGCAGAGCGGACGTGAGCAGATATAACGGAATTCGAATGCTTATGGTGGAGGGCCGAGAAGTTGGCCGACCCAGACGGCCCGCCCGACAAGATCCTTGGCGATGTCCTCTATCGCTTGTCCGGCAAACCGCGCGAGCCGCGAGGCAGGCCGGTCCGCCGGGTAGGCAAGGATCAGGCGGCGCACGGGCACCGGATCGATCAATGGCGCGGCGGTGAGCAGCCCGGCGGTCACATCGGCATGGATAGGGGCGAGCGGCAGGATCGTCCAGCCATGGCCGTTGCGCACCAGGTCCTTCAGCGCCGAATAGGAGTCCGCTTCGATGCCGACATCGAGCGTGATGCCGGCATCCGTGGCGCAGCGTTCGACGATGATGCGCAGCCCGTGCTTGATGCTGGGCAGCAGCAGGCGCTTGCCGGCGAGCGAGGCGAACGACACGGCGCGCACGGTTGAAAATCCCGCATCCGGCGGTCCGATCAGGAAGAGGTTTTCCAGGAGCAGCGGGCGCGAGCGCAGCGAACGCGCCATGCGCGGATCGTAGAGTACCGCGACGTCCACCTCGCCGCGGTGCATCCAGTCCAGCAGATAGCCGGTGTAGGCGCTGACAAGTCTGAGCTTCGCCTTGGGATGGGCCTTGCCGAAGGCGGCCGCCAGCGGCAGCGAAATAATGTCGGCAACGGTGGGCGGCAGGCCGATGGCCACTTCGCCGGTCAGCGGCGCATCGGCGGGCGTGGCCGTGGCGCGGATCTCGTCGATCTCGGCCATCACGCGCATGGCGTGCGCCAGCACCTCCTTGCCCTGCTCGGACAGCACCATGCCGCGTCCATGGCGCAGGAAAAGGGCAAAGCCCAATTCCTCCTCCAGCATGCGCACCTGCCGGCTGAGCGCCGGCTGCGCAATGTGCAGCCGGTCGGCGGCCTTGCTGAGGCTGCCGAGTTCGGCGACGTGGATGAGGGTGCGTAGCTGCGATAACTCCATGAGCTATCGAATACCATTATATCTGATCACGAGAAAGAGACGAAGATTGCATCGGTCAAGCGCGCTAGTCTAATGCCAGTCCAATATCTCGGAGATGCAAGGTGACGGCGAGCATACAAGCAAAACCTCCGGAAGCAGCAGCGCTTGCCGCCGCTCCGACCGTGTCTGAAAGGCAGTGGCCGGATCAGGTCTATGAGGTGCTCAAGGCTGCCGGCATCAGCCACATGTCCTATGTGCCGGATGCCGGTCATACCACATTGATCCGCCTTTTCAGTGAGGATCCCGAAGTCGTCACCAATGTGCTGACGACGGAGGAGGAGGGCATCGCCATCGCAGCAGGCTCCTGGCTCGGTGGCAAGCGGAGCGTCGTGCTCATGCAATCCTCCGGTGTCGGCAATTGCATCAACATGCTGTCGCTTCCCGTGCAGGCGCGCTTCCCCTTGCTCGTCCTGGTGACGATGCGGGGCGAATGGGCCGAGTTCAACCCGTGGCAAGTGCCGATGGGGCAGGCGACGGAGGCGTCGCTGAAGGCGATCGGGCTCAGGGTGCTGCGCGCCGAAACCGGTCCCGACCTGGTGGAGACGGTGGCGCAGGCAGCCTTGATGGCTTTCGACGCCGACCAGCAGATTGCCGTGCTGATCGGGCAGCGGCTGCTCGGCAAGAAGAAGTGGTGAGCGACATGAATTTACCGACCATGGACCGCCGGGTTGCGGTGAAGAAGCTGCTCGACGCCCGCGACGGAGCCCTGGTCGTGACGGGTCTCGGCTCGCCGAGCTACGACGTGCATGCCGCCGGCGACCGCAACGACAACTATTATCTGTGGGGCGCCATGGGCGGCGCTGCGCTGATCGGCCTGGGGATTGCCCAGGCCCAGCCCGCCAAGCGGGTCATGGTGATCACCGGGGATGGCGAACAGTTGATGGCCTTCGGTTCGCTGGCGACGATCTCGGTGGCGCGGCCGAAAAATCTCGACCTGATCGTGCTCGACAACCAGCATTTCGGCGAGACCGGCATGCAGTCCAGCCATACCGGCAAGGGCATTGGTTTCGACAAGGTCGCGGCCGCTTGCGGTTTTTCGAAGACCGCCGAGCTGCGTACGCTGGAGGAGGTCGACATGCTCTGTGGAGAACTTCGGCGCCCGGCCGACGGTCCGCGCCTTTTCGTGCTGAAAATCACCGCCGAGAACCTGCCGCGCTCTCTGCCGCCGCGCGACGCGGTCGAGGTCAAGAACCGCTTTCGCGCCCATCTGGGCTTTGCCACCTGTTGAGGACCGATATGGCGCTGGTCAGTTTCCAGAACACGGTCGGCGGTCGGTTGCAATCGACAGCCGATACATTCGAGAGCCATGATCCGTTCACCGGCAGGCCCTGGGCGCTGATCCCGCGTGGAGGAGCGAGCCAGGTGGACGCCGCCGTGGCGTCCGCGAAGGCAGCATTCCGGTCGAAGGAATGGGCCGGCATCACGCCGACCGCGCGGGGCAAGCTGCTCGTGCGGCTGGCCGATCTGATCGCCGAGAACGCAGATCGTATTGCCGCCATCGAGACGCGCGACAATGGCAAGCTGCTCACCGAAATGACGGCACAGCTGCGCTATATCCCGGAATGGTTCCGCTATTTCGGCGGTCTTGCCGACAAGATCGAAGGGTCGGTGCTGCCGATCGACAAGGCTGGCATGTTCGCTTTCACCCGCCACGAGCCGCTGGGTGTCATTGCAGCGATCGTGCCCTGGAATTCGCCGCTTTTACTCCTGACATGGAAGCTCGCGCCGCTGCTGGCGGCAGGCAACACTGTCGTCATCAAGCCGTCGGAACACGCCTCGGCCTCGACGCTGGAGTTCGTGAAACTGTTTGCGCGGGCAGGCTTCCCGCCCGGCGTGGTCAACACCGTTACCGGCATGCCGCTTGATGTCGGCGCGCCACTCGTCTCTCATCCCGACGTCGCCAAGATCGCCTTCACCGGTGGTGAGCCTGGCGGGATCGCGGTCTATCGGGCGGCTGCCGAACAGCTAAAAGTCGTCACGCTGGAGCTCGGCGGCAAATCGGCCAACATCGTCTTCGACGACGCCGATATCGAGAGCGCGGTCAACGGCGCGATCTCAGGCATCTTCGCGGCCAGCGGCCAGACCTGCATCGCGGGTTCGCGGCTGCTGGTGCATCGCAAAATCCACGACCGGTTCGTGGAAGGCGTCATAACGCTGGCGGCCAGCGCTCGATTGGGCAATCCGGCGCTGCAAGAGACGCAGGTCGGGCCGATCACCACGCAAGCCCAGCGCGAGAAGGTGCTGTCCTATCTCGGCATCGCGCGCCGCGAGGGTGCGCTTTGCGTGCTGGGCGGCGGCAAGCCGGCCTCGGGTGAACTGGCCGAGGGCTGGTTCGTCGAGCCCACCATCTTCACCGGCGTGAACAACACCATGCGGATCGCGCGTGAGGAGGTGTTCGGGCCGATCCTGTCCGTCATCCCCTTTGACGACGAGGACGAGGCCTTCGCCATTGCCAATGACAGCCCCTATGGGCTGGCGGCGGGAATATGGACCAGCGACATGGGCAGGGCGCTGCGCGGCGCGGCCGCGATGGAAGCGGGGATGGTCTGGATCAACTCATACCGTGCCGTCTCCTACATGGCGCCCTTCGGCGGCTACAAGAGGAGCGGTATCGGGCGCGAAAGCGGGCAGGATGCCATCAATTCCTATCTGCAGACCAAGACGGTGTGGATAGACACCGCCGGCAAGACCGCCAATCCCTTCGTTATCCGCTAGGCTAGGCTTCGGTGGGAGAAACCCCATTCCTAGCCAAGCTCGGCCCATGCTCCCTGAGACGGTGGCCGACTTACAAATGATCGAAGGATTGGACATGAGACAGGCAGGCAAGGTGGCGGTTGTCACAGGCGCGGCGCGCGGCATCGGACGCGCTTGCGCGGAACGCTTTTTGGCCGAAGGCGCGAAGCTCGTGCTCGGCGACATCGATGCCGTGGAGTTAAAAAAATGTGCCGCTGAAATCGGTACCACCGACAGCGTCCTGGCGGTCGTCACGGATGTCAGCAAGAAGGACCAGGTCGATGGGCTGATTGCAGCGGCGGTGGCGAAGTTCGGCCGTGTCGACATCATGGTCAACAATGCCGGCATCGCTCCGGTCCAGGACTTTCTCGACATCACAGAGGCGGACTACGACAGGGTTCTCGCCGTCAATCTCAAAGGTGCGTTCATGGGCACCCAGGCCGCAGCCCGCCAGATGATCGCGCAAGGTGGAGGCGGCGTCATCATCAACATGTCGTCGATCAATTCGGGCCTCGCCAACCCACGTGTCGCCACCTACGCGATCTCCAAGGGCGGCATGAACCAGGTCACCAGCACCGCGGCCGTCGCCTTCGCTCCCCATGGCATCCGTGTGGTCGGTGTCGGCCCGGGCACCATCGCCACGGACATGGTCATGGACGGGACATTCATCGATTCGGAAGAAATGAGACGGGCAGTCCTTTCGCGTACACCGCTCGGGCGCCTCGGCACGGCAGCCGAGATCGCCTCGGTCGTGGCGTTCCTGGCCAGCGACGACGCTTCCTACATCACCGGCGAGACGATCTACCCCGACGGGGGGCGCCGCGTTCTGAACTATACGGTCCCGATCAAGGAGTGAGAAGAATGGGGAGTGACGACATGGGCAATTTCGACAAGCTGCATCACATCTGCATCGTCGTGCACGATATCGACAAGGCGCAGGCCTATTATGACTCCATCGGCATCGGGCCATGGGAGTCCTATCCGCCGCTGGCCGAATACGAAGAACTCCAGGTCCCAAGCCCGGAGGGTTTCAAGGCGATGCAATACCGGATTTGCAACTTGCCGAACGTTCAGCTGCAGCTGTGCGAGCCGAACGGCGATCCTTCACCGCAGCGGATTCATCTCGACAGCAAGGGTGAAGGCGTCTTCCATATCGGCTTCGAGGTTCGCGATGCGGATGCAGCCGAGGCCAAGGCGCAGGACGACGGGCTTCCCGTGCTGATGCGCGGGCGCCGGGAAAACCGCACCGGCTTCACCTATTACGATACGGCCGACAAGGCGGGCGTGATCCTGCTGACGAGGGCGACCAATCTGCCCGGCAAATGATCTTCGCGCGAAGGATTGGGCTGGACAAGGAGACGGGGCGACTGATCAGCTGCCCCGCAATTCCTCAAGCCGGTCGACCAGGAATTTGCCGCTGGTGATGATATGCATTTCCAAAAGGCCGACGGCGCGCAGCGTATCCTTGGCTTCGCACAGGTCGATGAGCTGCCAGTGGTCGCGGTCGGACTGTGCCTGGATCTCGGTGAGCGTCACCATCATGCGCGTGTAGCGTTCCAGCTGCTGATAGATGCGCCCGACCAGTTCGATCGTCGCCTTGCGGCCGGACGGCGCGTAAAGCGCGGCGTGGAAGTTCCAGTTGAGCTGGTTCGAATACTCGCCGGTCTTGCCCTGCTCCTGGTGCTGCTTTGCACGCTCCCGGGCCAGCGCGAGGTCGGCCTCCGTCATCCTTGGAATGGCGAGGGCCAGTAGCCATGTTTCGATCCGGGCCCGCAATTCGTAGAGCTCGAGGATCTCGTCCAGGGAAATGGAGGTGACGACGGCGCCCTTGTGGGAAACCAGCGTGACGAAGCCTTCCGAATGAAGCTGATGCAGCGCCTCTCGCACCGGAATTCGGCTGACGCCGAACTCGGTGGCCAGATGCTCCTGCCGCAACTGAAAGTTGGCCTCGTATTCGCCGATCAGGATCTTCTGCCTGATGGCATCGGCGACCTGGGTCGAGATGGTTTTCTTCTGTACGAGCATGAATCAGCCTGAGGCGGCCGCCGTGTTTGTTGACTGGCGCCGTGTTGATTGAAGAAGTGGACGCATAGCACCGTTGTCACCGCGATGCCATGTCGCCCGTTTCGCTTCAGTAGACATGTTCCTCGATAGGTTGATTGCCAGCGATCCGTTCGTAGCGGAAGGCCGACAGGTCGACAGAGCGGTACTCGCCATAGGCAATGAGATCACTGACGCCCGACCCGGTCGCCGCTGCATGCATCATGCCGTGGCCGCTGAAGCCGGTGGCCAGGACAAAGTTCGAAACCTCGGGATGCCGGCCGATGATACCGCTGTGGTCGAAGGTGTTGTATTCGTAGAGCCCCGCCCAGGCGCGCAACATCCGCAATTGCTCAAACCCGGGCACACGATGGGCGAGCGCCGGCCAGATCAACTCGTCGAACAGGTCGTAATCCACATCCAGGCCAAAATCGTCCGGCTCGTTCTCGCGCACCGGCGGAATACCGCACAGGAAGAGCTGGCCTTCCGGCCGCAGCCAGAAGCCGCTCGTGTCGAAGACGAAGGGGCAGTTTTCGATCCTTGCCGGCGTTTCGAAGACGAAGACGCAGCGCTTGCTCGGGACAACCGGCAGTTCGGCGCCGGCCATCTTGGCGATGCCCGCGCTCCACGGTCCGGCCGCGTTGATCACCGTGCCGGCGGCAAGCCGGTCGCCATTGTCGAGCACCACTTCGCCGACCTTTTGGGGAGACGCCATGGTCAGTCCGGTCACCGTCGCGGCAAGATAGTCCACGCCCTGCGTGCGCGCCTTGCGGCGAAAGGCCTGCATCAGGCCGGGGCCGTCGAACCAGCCTTCGCTGCCAAGGCCGAGCGAGCCAAGGGCGAGATCGTCCGTGTTGAGCCACGGGAAGCGTCGTGCCAGATCAACCTGCTCGATCAGTTCGGCGTCGACGCCCATGCCGCGCTGAACGCGGTTCTTGGCACGCTGCGCGTCTGCCCGCTCGGGTGTCGCCAGCACGAGGTAACCGGGCTCATGCAGGCCGATGTCGGCCAACTCGTCGCCGATGGCAAGCCGCGTCTTTACCTGGCGCAGGAAGTCGATGCTGAACTTCGACATGGCAATGTTGGGCGCCGTGCCGAACTGCTGGCGGATGGCGCTGGTCGACAAGGAAGACGAGGAGGCCGTGTAGTAGGGGTCCCGCTCGATCACCGCAATACTGCCATCGAAATCCGGATTGGCTGACAGGAAATAGGCGATCGAGCTGCCGACAACGCCGCCGCCGACGATCACCACATCATAGTTTGTGCCCATTCCAATCGTGTTCCCTATCTCGAATGTCATACGCGGCGATGAAGGATTGGATACTTTCCTCTATCGACCCACCACTGGAATGAGACATAACCCGGTCTTCGATGCAGAAAAAGGGGTTTGACGCGAAAATCAGAATACATTATCCAATTTTCACCAGATATCACCTGCCCGGCAACGTCGCGGCAGCCATGACGAGGATTTCCCGTGGGCCTCATCGCTCCCCGTCTTGACGTCATCAAGCCAAGCCCCAGCATGGCGGTCACCGCGCGGGCAATCGAAATGCGCTCGGCCGGCATCGACGTCATCAGCCTGAGCGCCGGCGAGCCGGATTTTCCAACGCCTCCGCACATCGTCGAGGCGGCCTACGAGGCGATGCGCAGGGGTGAAACGCGCTATACGGCGGTCGACGGCACCGCCGCGCTGAAGAAGGCGGTGGCCGGGAAATTCAGGCGCGAGAACGGCCTCGACTACAAGCCTTCGCAAATCAGCGTCGCGGGTGGCGCAAAGCAGATCATCTACAACGCCCTGCTGGCAACGCTGGCCCCCGGTGACGAGGTGGTCGTCCCCGCGCCCTATTGGGTTTCCTACACCGACATCGTCCTGCTCGGCGAAGGCAAGCCCGTGGTCGTTCCTTGCACGGAGGCGCAGGGCTTCAAACTGACACCGCAAGCCCTGCGAGCCGCGATCACCGGGCGCACCAAATGGCTGCTGCTCAACACGCCTTCCAATCCGACTGGCGCCGTCTACAGCCCCGACGAACTTGCCGGCCTGGCCGGGGTGTTGCTCGATCACCCGCATGTGCACGTTCTGACCGACGACATCTACGAGCATATCCTGTTCGATGGACGTACCTTCCATACCATCGCCGGCGTCGAGCCGAGGCTGAAGGACCGTACGCTGACAGTGAATGGCGTGTCGAAGGCCTATGCCATGACCGGCTGGCGGATCGGCTATGCCGGCGGGCCGGAACCGCTGATCCGCGCCATGGCCACCGTGCAGAGCCAAAGCACGTCGAACCCGTCATCCATCTCGCAGGCCGCGACCATTGCCGCACTGGAAGGTCCCCAGGACTTTCTTCGCCCTCGGGCGCTCGAATTCCAGGCTCGGCGCGACCGCGCTCTGGAGCTGCTGCGCAAGATTCCCGGCCTTACCTGCCAGACGCCCGAGGGCGCCTTCTATCTCTATCCCAATTGCTCGGCCCTGATCGGCCGTCGTCGCCCCGACGGCACTCCCATCGGCAGCGACGATGATTTCTCGCTTTACCTGCTCGATCAGGCGCGGGTCGCGGTGGTGCAGGGCTCTGCCTACGGGCTGTCGCCGCATTTCCGCATTTCCATAGCCACGTCGATGGATCTGATCGAAAAAGCGATCGGGCGAATCGCCAAGGCTGTCGAAGCGCTGCGATAGGGTCGGCGATGGATCTCGACTTCGTCCAGAAGCTGATCGAATTTGTCTCGCGTTCGCCCATTGCCGAACTGGAGATCGAGCGCAATGGCGTTCGCATCCGCATGTCCAGGCAGATGGCGCCGGCGCAATCCGCGTCGCAAGCGCAATCTGCGTCGCAGTCGGGGCCAGCCGCCGTCCCTGCCGTCTTCACAAATCCGGCTTCGACATCTCCGCCCATCGCACGCTATTCGATCCGCGCGCCGCTGACGGGCGTGTTCTACCGCTCCGGCACCGAAGGTGAACCGCCGCTCGCTTCGGTTGGCGATGTGGTCGTGGAAGGGCAGAAGGTTGGTGTCCTCGAAGCCATGAAGACGTTCAATGTCGTGGAATCCGATCGCGCTGGGCGGATCGTCCAGATCGCGTTCGACGACCATGCCGCGGTGCAGTCCGGCGATGTGCTGTTCGTTCTCGAAGATTTGGGCTGAGGCGATGTTCGACACCGTCCTCATCGCCAATCGTGGTGAAATCGCGCTGCGCATCCTGCGCGCCTGCCGCGACCTCGGATTGAAGACGGTGGCGGCGCACTCGGAAGCGGATGCGAGCCTTCGACATGTCGCGCTGGCGGACAGGGCGATCTGCATCGGACCGGCGGCCGCGACGGAGAGCTATCTCAACATCGCCGAGATCATCGCGGCCGCGCAACTCACCGGCGCGGGCGCGATCCATCCGGGCTACGGCTTCCTCTCGGAAAACGCCGCCTTCGCCGAGGCTGTCGAGAATGCCGGCCTTGCCTTCATCGGGCCGTCGGCGGCGGCGATCCGCACCATGGGCGACAAGGTCTCCGCCAAGCGCACGATGATCGCCGCCGGCGTTCCCTGCGTTGCGGGCTCGGAGGGGGCGCTGCCGCAGGACGAGCAGGCAGTGCGCGCCATTGCCGAGGCCATCGGCTATCCGGTCATCGTCAAGGCAGCGGGCGGCGGCGGCGGGCGCGGCATGCGCATCGTGCGCGAGCAGCACGCCCTGATGGAAGCCGTTTCAATGGCGGTGAAAGAGGCGGACCGGGCCTTCGGCAACCCGCAAGTCTATCTGGAAAAATTCCTCGAGCATCCGCGCCATATCGAGATCCAGATTCTGGCGGACAAGCATGGTAGGGCGGTCTGGCTCGGCGAGCGGGATTGCTCCATGCAGCGCCGCCACCAGAAGATCATCGAGGAGGCGCCGGCGCCCGGCATCGCCCGCGAGGCGGTTGCCGAGATCGGCGAGCTGTGTGCCCAGGCATGCCTGACCATCGGCTATACAGGCGCGGGCACATTCGAATTCCTCTACGAGGACGGGCGCTTCTCTTTCATCGAGATGAACACCCGCGTGCAGGTGGAGCATCCCGTCACGGAACTTGTCACCGGCATCGATATCGTGCGCGAGCAGATCCGCATCGCCCGGGGCGAACCCCTGTCGTTCAGCCAGGAAGACATCCGCATCCAGGGCCACGCCGTCGAATGCCGCATCAACGCTGAAGATTCATACAGCTTTCGCCCGCATCCGGGCCGGGTCGAGCGCTGGACGCCGCCCGGAGGTCCCGGAATCCGCGTCGAATCGCATCTCTACTCCGGCTACACCGTGCCGCCGCACTACGATTCATTGGTGGCCAAGCTGCTGGCGCATGGCGTGACGCGAGCCGAGGCGATCCGGCGCATGAGTGGCGCGCTGGGCGAGATGGAGGCCGTCGGCATCGCCACCAACGCGCCGCTGCACGGCCTCCTGATGGACGAGCCCGGCTTCGCTGCCGGCGGCTTCGATATCCATCATCTCGAACGTCTCATTGAAGGCGGTCTGCTCCAGGGACGAGGCGGCGATGACGGTTGAGGAGATCGAAAGGCTGGCCGCCTGGTGCGCTAGCGCCGGCATCGGCGAGATCGAAGTGTCGGAGGCCGGGTTTTCGTTGCGCTTGCACATGCAATCCGTTGTTGCCTCGACACCCCCGGTCGAAGCCCTGAAGGCCGAAACGGTCTTCAAGGGCGTGCGCGCGCCCGGCGTCGGCGTGTTCCGTCTCGATCACCCAACGACCGGTCGTCCGATCGCCGAACCTGGCCAGACGGTTCGCAAGGGCGAGACGGTCGGCGTCCTGCAGGTCGGCCCATGCCTGAAGGCAATCGTTGCGCCGGCAGACGGTGTGCTGGGTGCAGCGCTGATCGAGGACGGAGCGGTCGTCGGCTACGGGACGCCGCTCTACGAGCTGGTGTGAAGCAAGGCGACGGTTCGAACCACTGAGGAAAGCGCCATGGCGGCCCAAGGATTGCAGGTCGATATCAATTCCGACATGGGCGAGGGTTTTGGAGCCTACAGGCTCGGCGACGATGCGGCGATCCTCGACATCGTCAGTTCAGCCAATGTGGCCTGCGGCTTTCATGCCGGCGACCCCGAGATCATGGCGGCCACGTTCTCGATGGCGCGCGACAAGGGCGTCGCCGTTGGCGCGCATCCGAGCTTTGCCGATCTGTGGGGGTTCGGACGCCGCATCATCCCGCATTCCATGGATGAGATCGAAAGGCTGGTCGCCTACCAGATCGGCGCGGCGCAGGCGCTTTCCGCCTATGCCGGCCACCCGATCCGCTATGTGAAGGCGCATGGCGCGCTGGGCAACCTTACCCAGACCGACCGTGGCGTTGCCGAAGCGGTGACGCGCGCGGTCAAGGCCGTCGATCCCGGCCTGATCTGCCTGTCCATTGCGCTCGGCTTCCAGGACAGGATCGCGCGCGACGCGGGCCTGACGGTCAGGTCCGAAATCTTTGCCGACCGCGCCTATACGGAGGAAGGCTTTCTTGTCTCGCGCAAGCTGGAAGGCGCTGTCATCCACGACGCCGAGAAGGCGGCAGAACGGGTCGTGCGGATGGTCAAGCAAGGCGCCATCGAGACGCTTTCCGGGCAGATGCTGCAGACGCCGATCGATTCGATCTGCGTCCACAGCGACACGCCGGCAGCCGTCGCCATCGCCGCGCGCGTTCGGCGACGGCTGGAGGCGAGCGGCGTCAGGGTCAGAGCGTTCGCGGCCTGAGCACGGCCGCGTCCGTTTCAGAACCAGACGTCGCTGAGGCGATGCCCGCGTGGATAAGGGTCTGTCGGGTCGAGGCCATATTGGCCGATGCTGGTGATCCAGGCCTGTCCGGCGATGGTGACCACGACAGCGTCGCGATCGCCGAGGCGCGTATTGGCGATCACGCGGGAATCGAAATGGGTCCCGATGATCGATCTGTTGCGGAACAGCTCGCCCTTGGCGATCTGCCCCTTTGCCGACATTACCGCCAGCCGCCCGGTGGTGCCGGTGCCTGTCGGCGAGCGGTCGAGCCTGCCATGCAGGCACACCGTGCCGTTGACGCTTTCCACGCGCCCGTCGACGCGCTCGATCGTCCTTCGAAAATCACGTTGGACACGTCGCGGATCTTCGGGTTCTCCGGATGCACGACCTCGAGCTGTTCGTTGACCGCCTTCTTGATGCGTTGGCCCATCAGCGACATCTGGTGGGCCTCGTCGGGTGTTATGGAAAAGCCGAGTGCGCGCGCATTGACATGGGCGAAAGTCATGCCGCCATAGGAGGTGTCGACGGTGATCGTGCCGAGCCCTTCCACCTCGACATGCGTGTCGAGGTGGAGTGCAAAAGCCGGTACATTGGTGAACTCCACCTGCTTCACCTTGCCGTTCTCGCAGAGACAGCGCACCTCGATCATGCCGGCCGGCGCTTCCATGCGCAGCAATGTCTCAGGCTCCTTCATCGGCACCATCCCCGTTTCCAGCGCCACTGTGGCGACGCAGATGGTGTTTGAGCCAGACATGGGCGGGTATTCCGTGCTTTCAATTATGACGTAGCCGAGATCCGCCGAGCGATCGCAAGGCGGCAGGATGATGTTGCCGTTGACGTAGGGCGCACCGCGCGGCTCGAACAAGAGCAGCCCACGAATGTCGTCCATATGCGCTTCGAGATACTCCTTCTTTTCGAACATGGTCTTGCCCGGAACGTCCTTGACGCCTCCGGTGATCACATTGCCGACTTCGCCCTCGGCATGGCAGCCGACGACCGTGAATGTTTTCGTCCAGCGCATTTTTCTCCTCCTGTGATTGGTCTTGGCCCTGGCGATACCGATTCAGACCGCGTCGAGCCCTCGTTCGAGAAAACGATCGAGTTGTTCCATTTCCTGGTGCGATAGGACGATACCGTCGCGCTCCGACGTCTCGCGGGCTAGGAACCGCCTTTGCGAGGGCAGGCGCGCACCCTGGCCCAAGATCGCCTCGAACAGCGCTTCAGCACGGCCCAGCGGATTGCCGGGCCGGCCGGCGGCGAAGGCTTTCGGCGAGAAAGCGATGACCAACTCTCCGTGCGACGGATAAAGCGTCGTGGTGCCAAGCAGCTCGAGCGCCTCGGGGCTGGTCAGGTCGCCGATCATGATCCCGGCGAGCAGCTCGATCATCGTCGCGATGGCGGAGCCCTTGTGCCCGCCGAAGGGAAGCATGGCGCCCGCCAAGGCAGCTTCGGGATCGGTCGTTGGCCTGCCGTCCGAATCCATGGCCCAGCCTTCCGGCAGCTTCTTGCCGGCCCGGCGGTGGAGCTCGATCTCGCCGCGCGCGGCAACCGAGGTCGCGAAGTCGAAAACGTAGGGAGGCTGCTCTTCTCGCGGCCAGCCAAAGGCAAAAGGATTGGTGCCCAGCAACGGTCCGTTGCCACCGGTCGGAGCGACGGTGGCATAGCTCGGGCACATGGCCAGGCCGGTCAGGCCTGCCTGTGTCAAAGCTTCGACCTCCACCCAAAGGGCGGAAAAATGCACCGCATCGTTGATCGCGAGTGCGGCAATGCCGCACGACCGTGCCCGCTCGATCAGCACGGGCAGACCCAGTTCGAAGGCTGGGTTGGCGAAACCATGCTTCGCATCCACTTTGACGAGGGCGGGAGCGTCTTGCGGCAGCAACTCGGGCAGCGCGTCCGGTTTTACCTTTCCGGCCTTGATCGTCCGCAGGGCGCCTTCGATCCGGTAGATGCCATGCGACTTGCAGGCATCGCGTTCCGCCGCGACGATGACCCTTGTAATGGCGCTGGCCTGAATGGGGTTCAGTCCGGCCTTGCGGAAAATTGCATCGACGCGCTCATGCAGGGCATCGATGGTGATCGTGGTGTTGGTCATTTCTGGCCTTCGGGCTTGGCTGCGCGCAAACGCTGCCTTTAAAAATCCAGACCACCGGCAAAGGCTCTTAGATCCTGTGCAAGCAAAGCGGGCTGCTCGAGGGCTGCGAAATGACCACCGCGCGGCATCGCTGTCCACTGGCGGATGTCCTTGAAGACGCGCTCGACCCAACTCCTTGGCGGCATCGGCAATTCCTTGGGAAACAAAGCCACTGCAAGCGGGACGTTGATCGCCGTGCCGGGCGCGAATGCAAGCGGACGGGCGCGCGTTTCCCAATAGAGCCGCATCGACGAAGCGACGGTCCGGGTGAACCAGTAGAGCGAGATGTTGGCGAGCATGTCGTCGCGCGAAAAAGCGGCGTTGGCCAGATCGCCATCGCAATCGCTCCAGTCGCGGAATTTTTCGATCATCCACGCCGCCAGTCCGACCGGCGAATCCGTCAGCCCGTAGGCAAGCGTTTGCGGGCGCGTCGCTTGAATATGAGCATAGGCGCCATGAAGATCCGCCCATCCGGCTTTCCGTTCCAGGAAGGCGCGTTCTTCCAAGCTCAGGTCGCCATCCGGGCCTGGATCGTGAGGAGGTGAGTATGAGCCGGGGATGAAGTTCAGATGCACGCCGGCGAGACTGTCTGGATACGCGTGCGCCAGGCAGGTCGACACGCCGGCGCCCAGATCGCCACCTTGCGCGAGATATCGTTTGTAGCCGAGACGGCTCATCAACTCGGCCCAAAGGTCGGCGACGGTGAACAGGTTGAGACCAGGCCTGGTCGGTCGGCTTGAAAAGCCATAGCCGGGAATCGAGGGGGCCACGACGTTGAAGGCGTCCTCCTGTCTTCCGCCATGCGAAAGCGGATCGGTCAGAAGCGGGATCAGCCTGTGAAATTCGAAGACGCTGCCTGGCCAGCCATGGGTGAGTATGACCGTTCTGTTGGTCGCCACAGCGGCACGCGCATGGATGAAATGGATGGTTTCGCCGCCGATATCCGTCTGGTAGTGCGGATGGATGTTCCAGGCGGCTTCCTGCTTGCGCCAGTCGAAGCCGGTGCGCCAGTGCTGCATTAGTCGGCGCAGTTCCTCGTGCTCCGTTCCCTGCGCCCAGCCTATCGCCTGCAACTGGTCCGGCTCGCGCCAGGTCGAGATGCGCTTCTTCAAATCGTCGATTTCAGACTGGGCAATCTCGATGGTGAAGGGGCGAATTTTCATGGAGTCCTCTGCTCGCCGGCCATAAGGTTTCGGGCGGCGATAAAGTCGTGACTTTGCTGCCGGTTCGCGCGAAGCGCTTCCGTCGACGCTTCTATCGAGACCGCTGAGAAACGCAGGCGCGCGCCGACCGGCGCTTGCGCCAGCCGCCAGAGGTCAGCTTCGATCACCGTAGCGATCTTCGGATAGCCGCCGCAAGTGTTGGCATCGGCAAGTTGGATGATCGGTTGGCCGGACGGCGGCACCTGGACTGTGCCTGGTACGATGCCGTGCGAGAGCAATTCGAGCGGTGAGAGGAGCGAAAGCGTCTCTCCAGCAATGCGATATCCCATGCGGTTGGCGTCGTTGGTGATGCGCCATTCGCTGCCGGCGAAGGCCGCCTGGGCCTCCGGCGTGAAGGCGTCGAACTCGGCGGCCGGCAGAACCCGCAATTCGATTGCCGAGGCCAAGGCGTCCGCCGCGCCTCGTCGCTCCTCCAGCGCTGCGCCGATGCCGCCCGCGGGAAGGCGGCATTGCGCAGGTTTGAGCGCAAGCCGGTCACCGCGCGACAGGCCGCGTCCAGCGAACCCGCCGAAACCGCCTTTCACATCCGTCGCGCGCGACCCCATGACGGGCGGCAGATCGATCCCGCCGGCAAAGGCGATGTAGGAACGAGCACCGGCGCGCGGTGCCTCGAGGACAAGGGTCTCGCCTGCGCGGATCGTCATGGCCCACCAGGGCGGGCAGGGCCGGTCGCCGATGCTGACGGCGCAATCAGCGCCGGTGATGGCGACGGCGGTGTCGATATGCGCGCGCAGCCGGAACGGATGAAGCGTGACCTCGATCCCGGCGGCCGAAGGATCATTGCCCAGCATGAGATTGGCGATCGCCAGTGCCTGCTTGTCCATGGCGCCGCCATGGCTGACCCCCAGCGCCAGATGACCGGGCCGGCCGAGATCCTGGACCGTGTTCGGCAGGCCGGTGGTGAGGATCTCGATCATGCCTCGATCCCTGCAATTGCGAAGCGAATCTTGTCTCCGGGCCTGAGCAGCACGGGCAATTCCGCTTCGGCCTTGAACAGCTTCACGTCGGTATGGCCGATGATGTGCCAGCCGGACGGCGCGGTCATCGGCATGATTCCCGCCTGCGCGCCACCAATGATGACGGCGCCCTCAGCGACTTTGAGGCGAGGCGTGCTGCGCCTTGCCCAGGCAAGCAGCGGGTCGAGACCGGATAGATAGGGAAAACCCGGCATGGCGCCGATGGCGGCGACGGTGTAGCGGGCCGCCGCGTGGCGCCTGACGGTCTCGTCGACAGACAGGCCGCAATGCGCGGCCCAGCCGGTGAGATCCTCGCCGCGCGCGCCGCCGTAGTGAACGGGAATCGTATGATGCGTGCCGGTCACCGGGTGGGCATCGGTGGCGGACCAGAGCGACATCAGTTGATCTCCGACGCTGTGGGCGTCTGTGGCGAGCGGGTCAAACACCACCAGCAGGTTGTTCATGCCGGGAACGGCCTCGCGCACCCCTTCGAGGCTCAGCGCGGCATTCGCTACCGCCCAGACCAGTTCCTGGGTGGCATCGTTGAAAGCCCCCTGCATTCCATCGAGCAGCAGCGCGCCCGATCCCGCAAGACTGATGTGGGGCGTACCGACAACCATGGGCGGTCAGTCCTTCACCGGCACCGTATAATTCAGGATCAGACGGCCGCCGTCCGGATAGATGGTCTGGCCGACAATGTAGGAAGCGTCGTCGCTGGCCAGGAAGGAAGCGACGCTGGCAATCTCCGATGGCTCGCCACAGCGGCCGCTCGGCGTGCGCGACAGGATGGTCTGGCGCTGCGCTTCGCTGGCCATGACCGAGCTCTTGACCATGTCGGTCAGGATGGTGCCGGGGCCGATGGCATTGACGCGGATATTGTGCGGGATCAGTCCGACGGCCATCACCGCGGTCAATTGCTTGATGCCGCCCTTGGACACGGCATAGGCGACGGAATTGGGGATGGCCAGAATGGCGTTGATCGAGGACATGTTGATGATCGAGCCGCCGCGTCCCTGTGCGATCATGGCTCTTGCCGCGGCCTGCCCGAGCAGGAAGGGCGCCTTGAGATTGATCCGCTGAACCAGGTCGAACGCCTCCTCGGGGAAGTCGACGAAATCGTCCAGATGGATGATGCCGGCATTGTTGATGAGGACGTCGACGCCGCCGAATCGCTCCGTGGCCTTGGCAACAATATCAGCTGCCATTTCCTGCGTGCATTCGGAGAGATCCGCCGATAGCCATGCGGCACGCTCACCAAGACGTTCGGCATGCTCGCGCCCGCGATCGGCCTGTATGTCGACAAGCACCACCTTGGCGCCATCGGCATGAAAGCGCTCGGCGCAGGCAAGGCCCAGGCCTCGTGCCGCCCCGGTGACGATCACGACTTTTCCTGCGTGCTTCACAACCCAATCCCTTTTTCACAATACGCATTTATGGATATGTTATCCAATCTATCTTGAACTTCGACGCCATTGCAAGCCCCGGATAAGTGGATCTGTTGGGTCGGTTCTGCAGCTGTTTGCCGTTCCTAAGCCACTTTTGGCTTTTTTCTGCCAACCATCTTAAGCCGGTTGACTCCACTGAATTAATTGTGATTGGATATTATATTCATAAAGTGACGACGGCGAGGAGTGTAGGCGATGGCGGATGGATCTCAGGAAAGCGAACTGATCGACGCGTTCCGCGCCCTTGCGACGGCGTTGATCAGCGACAATCTCGCTCGTGTCCCCGGGGCTGTCGGGTTACGGCCGTTTCATCGGGTGAGCGGCGTCATGGCGGGGAGGGCGCTGACGGTCAGGACCCGCCCCGGCGACAACCAGTTCATCCATCGTGCGCTCGATCTGCTGCAGCCCGGCGACGTCATTGTCGTGGACGGCGGTGGCTATGAGGGGCGCGCGCTGGTCGGCGAAATCATGACAAGTGTCGCGGCTTCGCGCGGCGCCGCAGGCATTGTCATCGACGGCGCCATTCGCGATGCCGGTGCCATCGGCCGCAATCCGTTCCCATGTTTCGCGCGGTCGGCCATCCATCTCGGACCTTACAAGGATGGTCCGGGAGCCATAAATGTTCCCGTCTGCATAGGCGGCATGGTCGTCGGTCCTGGCGACATCGTCGTCGGCGACGAGGATGGCGTCGTGGCATTTCCAATCGACGGTGCCGCGGCCTTGCTGGCGGCCGTCCGGGCGCAGGAAGCCCGCGAGGCCGAGATCATGCAGAGCATCCAGGAGAACCGTTATCAGGGAGCCTATGCCCGGGCTTCAAGCGGCAGTCACTGATCTGCCGGGTCAGTCCTTGCCGGTGACAATCGTGTGGCCGGCTGGCGATCCTGCTCAACATAACCGCTCCGCAGCTAACCGAGGGGCGAAACAATGCATTTCGGGCACGCCGCCTGGATGCACCAACAGGGGAAAATGGAGAGAATTGATGGTTGTTTCCTTCAAGAGGCTAGCTTGCGCCACCGCCCTTGCCGGGCTGGCTCTGACCACGATGGCCGCGGCTGCCGACATCAAGATCGGCATCGTGGCCCCCATGACTGGCCAACTGGCCAGTGAAGGGCAGGATATGGAGAACGCCGTGAAGATGGCGATCGATGCCGTCAACGCCAAGGGCGGCGTAAACGGCGACAAGATCACTATCACCACCGCCGACGACGCCTGCGATCCGCAACAGGCGGTGACCGCAGGCAGCAAGCTTGTCTCGGAAGGCGTGACCGCCATCGTCGGCGGCTACTGCTCGGGCGCCGTCTTGCCGACATTAAAGATCTATGGTGACGCCGGCATTCCGTTCGTCATCATCGGAGCGAACTCGACCAAGCTGGTCGCCGCCAATCAGGGCAATGCCTTCCTCGCCAATTCGACCGGCGACATGCAGGCGACGACAGCCGTCGAACTCTTCAAGAAGAATGGCTACAAGAAGTTCGCGTTCGTGGACGAAGGCGATGCCTATTCGTCCGACCTGGCCAAGTTGACCGCCGAAGCTTTCAAGAGCGCTGGCGGCGAAATTGCCGCCAAGGAGACCACCACGGCCGGCGAGCAGGACTATTCGGCGGTCGTCACCAAGATCAAGTCGAGCGGCGCCGATGCTGTCTTCTGGACCGCCTACCATGCCGGTGGCGCTCTGCTCACCAAGCAGCTCCGGCAGGCCGGGTTCCAGGGCGGCATCGTGCTGGGCGACGGCAACAATTCACCGGAATATCTGGAGATCGCCGGGTCGGCCGGTGAGGGCGTGTACCTGTTGTCTCCGCCGACTGTCGACCTCTTGTCCGGCGCCGCCGACTTCAAGGCCAAGTACAAGGAAACCTATGGCCGCGACGCCGGCGCCTATGCGGCGCTCTCCCACGATGTGGGCGACCTGATCGTCGATGCGATCACGCGGGCCAAGTCGGCGGATCAGAAAGCGATCATCGAGGCGCTCAAGGCGAGCGATTTCAAGGGCCTCGCCGGTGAAATCAAGTTCACCGACAAGAACACGCTCCAGACCTCGAACTTCCGCCCGGTGATTGCAAAGGGCGGCAAGTGGGTGGCTGTCGAATAAAGGCCAACCGGATTGATGCCGAGGCAGGCCTTGTGGCGGCCTCGGCGTCACCGCCGATTGTCTGGTGCGCCGACGCTGCGCCCAGACAAGACTTTTTCAATTCTGCCCTGGAGCATCAATGACGCTCGACCTGCTTATTCAGCAACTGGTGAACGGTCTTATCGTCGGCTCGTTCTATGCCCTGATCGCGCTTGGCTACAGCATGGTCTTCGGCGTCATCAAGCTCCTGAATTTCGCCCATGGCGACATCTACATGAACGGCGCCTTCGTCGGCCTCATCGTGTTCTCCTTTGTCGGCATATGGGTCGGCAATGGCTGGCTGGGCGTGGTCTGCGCCCTGCTTGTGTCGATGCTGGCTGTCGGCTTGCTCGGCGTCATCATTGAACGCTTCGCCTATCGGCCGATGCGCAATGCGCCGCGCCTCTCCATCCTCATCACGGCGCTTGGTGCCTCGATGGTGTTGAACGGCACGGCACTCGCCCTGACCGGCGGGCGGCATTACGCCTTCAACACCGACCTCGGTTTTGCCGGTGTCGACATTTCCACCGTTCATATCACCTACACGCAGATGGTTCTGGTGGCCGCCTCCATTGCTCTTATGGCAGGCATGCAGGCCTTTGTCTCCCGCACCATGTACGGCAAGGCGATGCGCGCCGTGTCCATCGACATGGGGGCGAGCCGCCTGATGGGCATCGATGTCGACCGGGTGATCGCCTTGACGTTTTTCATGGGCTCGGCGCTCGCTGCCGGCGGTGGGGTCATGGCCGGCGCCTATTATGGCAGTGTCCATTTTTTCATGGGCTTCATCATGGGGCTCAAGGCCTTCACCGCCGCTGTCATAGGCGGGATCGGCAGCGTGCCGGGCGCCATGCTCGGGGGCTTGCTGCTCGGCCTGCTCGAGGCTTTCGGTTCGTCCTTGCCCTTCGTCGGATCGGAGTGGCGTGACGTCTTCGTTTTCGGGACCCTGATCCTGTTCCTTGTGTTCAAGCCGACCGGCCTTCTTGGACGCTCTGTCGTGGAGCGGGTGTGATGATCGACGAAGTCAGAACCATGCCGACCGCCGTGCAACCGCAATTGATGCGCTGGTCCGTCGTGCTGCCCGGCCTGACGGCACTCGCCGTCGCGCTGGTGTTGCCGCAATTCGCCAACGGCTATGTGACGGAGGTGGCAACCACGGCGCTGCTCTATGTCGTTCTGTGCCTCGGCCTCAACATTGTCGTCGGCTATGCAGGCCTGCTCGACCTCGGCTACGCCGCCTTCTTCGCGGTCGGCGCGTACACGTCAGGCATCCTGACCGCCGAATTCGGGTTCAATTTCTGGCTCACCATCCCGGTCGCCATGGCGGCAGCCTGCGTGGCTGGCATCATCATCGGGGCTCCGACATTGAGATTGCGCAGCGACTATCTGGCGATCGTGACGCTGGGCTTCGGCGAAATCGTGCGCATCATCGCCCGCAACCTCGACATCACCGGTGGCGCGAGCGGACTCATCGGCATCGAGCGCCCGGAGATATTCGGCTTCAGGTTGATGCAGGTGCAGCACTTCTACTATGCGTTCCTGGTGCTTGCGCTGCTCACCGCCTTCGTCTGTCTGAGCGTCGAGCGATCGCGAATGGGACGAGCCTGGTTCTACGTTCGCTACGATGAGGACGCCGCCGCTGGCATCGGCATCAACCGTGTCACGGCCAAGCTGCAAGCCTATATGATGGGCGCTGTGATCGCTTCCGTGGCCGGATGCCTCTACGCAGCCAAGATGACGGCCATCTCGCCGGAGAGTTTCACCTTCAACCAATCGCTGCTCATCCTTCTCGGCGTCGTCCTGGGCGGCATGGGCCGCATTCCCGGCGTCGTCCTTGGTGCTGTTCTCGTGGCCCTGCTTCCGGAGGTGCTGCGCGGCGCGGGGACCTATCGTCCGCTGGTGACTGCGGTTGCGCTGCTGGCAATCATGCTCTTCAGGCCGAACGGGCTGTGGCCGGACAAGCGAGTTTGACCATGGCGCTGCTGGAAGTCCGCGATCTGCGCCTCAGTTTCGGAGGACTGAAAGTCCTTCACGACATTTCGTTCTCAGTTGAGAAAGGCGCCATCAACAGTCTTATCGGGCCGAACGGGGCCGGCAAGACATCACTCTTCAATTGCCTGACCGGCTTCTACAAGCCGAAGGGCGGCTCGATCAGTCTGGGCGGCCGGCCAATCACCGGCTTGCCGCCGCATCGCATCACCGCGCTCGGCCTCGCCCGTACGTTCCAGAACATCCGGCTGTTCAAGGAAATGACCGTTCTGGAAAACGCCATGTCCGGCCAGCATTGCCGCAGCCGCCACGGCATCATGTCGGCGATCCTGCACTTGCCGGCACAGCGGCGCGAGGAGGAGGCGATCCGCGCGGCTGGCATGCGCTGGCTCGATTTTGTCGGCATCGAGCAGCATGCGCATCGCCGTGCCGGTGGTCTTTCCTATGGCGAACAACGGCGGCTCGAACTCGCAAGAGCCCTGGCGTCGACGCCCGAGCTCATCCTGCTGGACGAGCCCGCCGCCGGCCTGAACGAGCGCGAGAAGCTGGACCTTGTGCACCTGATCCGCCGCATCCGTGACGAAACCGGTGTCACCGTCCTGCTGATCGAGCACGATATGGGCCTGGTCATGCAGGTGTCGGAGAAGATCGTGGTGTTCGACTATGGGCAGAAGATCGCCGACGGACCGCCGGAGGCCGTGCGAACAGACCCCAGGGTCATCGAAGCCTATCTCGGCACGGAGGAATGATGGACGCCGAAATCGTTCTTTCCGCGGACCGCATCGTCGCGCGCTATGACGGCATCGAAGCCCTTCATGGTGTCAGCCTTTCGGTCAAACGCGGCCAGATCGTCGCCCTGCTTGGCGCGAATGGTGCGGGCAAGAGCACCACGCTGCGCACGCTGTCCGGCCTCGTTGCCGCATCCTCCGGATGTGTCCGCTTCCTGGGCGAGGACATAACCAAGGTCCCTGCCCATCGCCTGCCGCATCGCGGGCTCGTCCACGTCCCGGAGGGAAGGCGTATTTTCGGCGACATGACGATCAAGGAGAACCTTGACCTGGGCTCGTTTACGCTTGCCGACGACGCCGAGCGCCGCAGGCGGCTGGATCATGTTTTTGAGCTCTTCCCCATCCTTGCGCGCAGACAGAATGGCGATGCAAGGAACCTCTCGGGAGGCGAGCAGCAGATGCTGGCGATCGGCAGAGCCCTCATGGCCGCGCCCAAGGTGCTGTTGCTCGACGAGCCTTCCATGGGTCTGGCGCCGCAACTGATCAAGGAAGTCATGAACATCGTGCAGCGCCTCAATCGTGAAGGCGTGACCATCCTGCTTGTGGAGCAGAATAGCAAAGTCGCCTTGAAATTCGCCGACTACGGCTACGTTCTCAAGGCTGGACGCGTTGTTCTTGAGGGACCAGGCAGCGATCTCGCGAGCAATGAAGCGGTTATCAGCGCCTATTTAGGTGGCGTCGCTGCTTAGCTGGCTAAGCTGCCAACGCCCGGATTTTTACAAAATGAGGCCGCCGCTCCAGTCCAGCCCCTAACATATTGATTTGTGCAGGAAGCACTGACCCTCAGAGACTAACATAATCATTATTTGTCAACAGGTTACGAAGCGGTCCGCTCAAATCGATTCAGGAAGCTGATCCAGCCATTTCGCTGACCGAATTTATCTCAAGCCGAACGGCGGCTTTGCGCCTCAAGTCGGTCATTAAGACCAGCTTCGCCGTTTCCCGAAAGCGACATCATCGGACTACGCTGGCTTAAGATAACTGTGCCTGTAGACGGACGGCGGCGACAGGATGAAAAGCGCTTGCGCCTGCTTGGTGGCGGAACTGTTGCGGAAGGTTTGGAGGCGTCTTGGGTCGAAGGTCATGGCGTCGCCTTCGAGTAGGACGACCTCAATTGATGGCGCAGGCTGAGCGTAAAGGAATGGGTCGTGGCCTGTGAGAGCAAGACGAGCGTCGAGTTCCAGGAACATCCGTCGTTGATTTGCGTTTGCTCTCCGAGGTTAGACGTTTTCAAACCGAAGGAGAACGGTGTCATGGACTGGAACCGCGTGGAAGGAAACTGGAAACAGGTGAAAGGCAAGGTCAAGGAGCAGTGGGGTAAACTCACGGATGACGACCTTGACCGCATCGCCGGCAAGCGCGATCAACTCGAAGGCAGGATCCAGGAGCGTTATGGCCTCGAAAAGGACCGTGTGCGGCGCGATATCGATGACTGGTACGGTCAGCAGGGCTGGTAAGCGCGTGAGGCCCGGGCCGCGGCCAATTCCAAGACGCGGCCCAACAGTTGAATTTTGCAGCAAGGATTTCGTACTGTGTCAGAAGATATCTCTCGCAAGCAAGAGCAACGGGGGACAAGAAGGATCGTCATGTGGGCGATCGCAGTTATCGCTGTGATTTTCCTTGTTCTGCTGGCTACATTCGTGTTCGGCCCACTGGTATGATTTTCGTCGCGATGGTTGAGCTGTCTACAGCAAGATCCGGGGATGATCGGGCTTTTGAGGGCGCTTGCAGCGGTCACCGGGCCGCGTCTTGCGGCGGCAGCAGGCGCGGATGAGCCGACAACCCGTCAGGCTGATGCCATCCGCGCTGCCTTGGGTGGCAGGCGTATCCGCGGCGGTCGTCATTGTTCCGGTGGTTTGCGCCATCAACTTGGTCCGCGGCGACAATCTCCGGGAAACCACCATTGCACAGGCCATCGGGGGCGACCCTGACCGGGCCGTCCCGGCAATGATCCGCAACGGCTGTGGCGGATGTCACGAAATCCCGGGAGTGCCCGGCGCCCGTGGCACCGTCGGTCCGTCCCTGCAAGGCGTCGTCGAAAGAGGATATACCGGGCCGTCGCGAGCCACCCCGGATGCGATGATGCGCTGGATCAGCAGGGCGCGGGACGTTGACCCGAAGACGGCCATGCCCAATACAAATCTGTCGCCTCAAGAGGCGCGCGACATTACCGCCTATCTCTATGCGCGAACATGAGGCTCGCTTAAGTCGCCCTACGGCGCAGGCGTCTTGCCAGCAAAAGCAGCAGGCCAGCATCAACACGGCGGCGCCCGCTACAAGTGATTGAACCGCCAGAATGATGATTGTCTGGCTGGTTGTCGTTCCTGCCCGCATCTGGCGTACATCGGCCGCGGTGACGCTGAGGTCGGGATTTCCGAACCGCGCGGTGACGTAATTTGCAAGAGCTGCCACCTGGCCATCATCCAGCCAGCCGCCGAAGGCCGCCATCGATTGACGCCCGGCCACGTCACCAGCTTTTACGCCTTCAAGGATGGTCATGACGACATCCTCGGGCGTGGCCGCGCCGGGGGTGCTGTTACTGGTCAAGGACCGATAGGATCCGTCTGATGATCCGCCTCCGTTCGCCCCATGGCACGTCGAAAAGAGCGATCGATAGAGATCATCGCCGGTTGCGGTTCCGCTGCCTTGCGTCATCCCTTCGGTTCCAGCATCGCCGTCGGCCGCGGCCGCGGCCGCGTTACCCCATGTGAAACGCGGCTGCTTCTCGTCTCCCGGTTGGGCGGGCACGTCCCTGAGATAGGCGACAATAGCCTGGATGTCGTCGTCGGAAAGATGCTGCAGGCTGTTCATGACCGTTTCCGCCATCGGCCCGCCTGCGTAGGCCTTCCCGGGCACGACGCCGGTTTTGAGGAATCGAGACAACTCTTCGTTGCCCCAGCCGCCGACGCCTGCGATCTTGTCGCTGGTGATGTTGCCAGATGCCGGCGGTGCCGCCGGCAAGCTTGTGGTCTTCATCCATGCCGAACGTCGCATTCCTTGGCGTGTGGCAGGCACCGCAGTGGCCGAGCACCTCGACAAGGTAGGCTCCCCTGTTCCATGCGGCGGTCCGGCTCCGATCAGGCGTGAAACTGCCGCTTTGGAGGTTCGTGAGCTTCCACAGCGCAACCGTCCAGCGCTGGTTGAATGGAAAAGGCAGAATGTTTCGCGGCCGCGGCTGGGAAATCGGCGGCTGCGCAAGGAGATAGGCCCGGATCGCAAGCACGTCCTCGCGGCTCATTGCGGCGAAGCTGTCATAGGGCATGGCGGGGTAGAGATCGGCTCCGTCGCGCCTGATACCTTTCTGGACGGCTCGCACGAACTCGTCCGCGGACTAGCGTCCGATGCCCGTTTCGAGATCTGGTGTGATGTTGGTCGAGTATACATCGCCGAAGGGTGTCGGCACGCGATAGCCTCCAGCGAAGGGGCGGCTCGGATTGGACGTGTGACAGCCGATGCAGTCGGCCGCTCGCGTGAGATATTCACACCTCTGGATTTCGCTCGCCCGCAGCTCGGTGCAAAGCGCCAACGACGACCGCCCGAGAAATGACGGCTGGGAATGGAATGCCCGTGGCAGGCCAAAGCGCGCACCGGCGGCGGATGGCCAATCTCCGCGTCTTTGGCGTCGTCACAGTTCGCACCCGCTGAAGATCAGCCCTGCCACCACTTGCGCCAGCAAGATGAGCGTGAACAGCGCCCCGATCCCACCGAAGTCCTGGCAAGGAACGCGCGCGTGCGCGCCTTCCGGGGCGGGATCGTACCATGCCCGCGGTCATGAACGGCGTGCCACGACAGGAGCGTGCCTGCCAGGGCGACAGCGGCGCCTATCAATGAGAACAAGGCAGTGGGACGAAAGCCGGCATGGCACTGCCAGGATGCAATGGAGTAATCGAGCTGCAGGGCTATTGCCCATGCAACTGGCCCGCTGACCAGGCCTGCCCAGGAAACGCCGGTACGGATCGCCTGCATCTCACATCCTCGGAGCCCAATAGATAACAAGATAGAGCACGACCCATGAGACGACGACGAAGTCCCAGTAGAACGCATTGTCCGAGACGTCGCTGAAGCGGCGGCCCGCCTTGCCTTTTTGCGTGAACATGAGAACTGCCAGGACGATCGTGTCGCCGACATCGGTAAGAAGATGCGTGGTATGCAGTCCAAGCAGGAACCACACGATCGATCCGTAAGCGTTCTGATCCCAGGAAATCCGCAGAGCCGGAAATTCCCAGATGCGAACGATCAGCGGAAGAATCCCGACGACCGACATGACGACCATGCCAAGGCGAACTTTCGCGAGGTCCTGGCGACGCGCCCAAAACTCGATCAGGTGGTTGGGCACGACGCTCGCAACCAGAATGATCAACACTGCCGTGCCCGGCAGCAAATCTGGCGCCGGGGCTCCGATGGGCCAATGCCGGGCCAGCACGGCCAAATAGAAGTAGGTGCCTATCGCCAAGGCAAAACCTGTTGCCTCGAGAGCAATGAAGGCAAGGGTTCCCCACCACATCGGGCTCGCCGACCCGAAATCATATGTGGGCAGGTGGCTGACGTCGGCGACGGGACGGTGCCTCATTCCTCGTCCTCCGGCTCGCCTTTCGGCCAGAACCAACAGATGAAGCCGATCGAAACCGGGATCGCTCCCCAGACCACCGCCCATGGCGTGTATATCGAACGGAGAAATGCACCGCCCACCGCAATGGCCGACAGAAGCGGCCAGATGGAGTTGTCAGCCGATGGCACCCTTAGTTGCGGCACCGCATCGGCGACCGTGCCGGCGAGCACCTCGCGTGCGTCGACACGCAGACCCTCGACCACGGGAAGCGTATCGGGCTCGGCCCAAAGCGGTTCGAGGTGAGTTACCACGGGCAGCCGCGAAAAATCGTAGGAGGGCGGCGGCGACGTCGTCGCCCATTCGAGCGTGCTCGCGCCCCAGGGATTGTCTCCGGCAATGCGGCCGTTGCGAAGGCTGAGCAGGAGGTTCAGGAAGAAAAGCGCAAAGCCGGCGAACACCACCAGTGAAGAGAGGCTGATGAAGAGGTTCATCTCGCCCCAGCCGCTCGCCGGCGGATACGTATAAACGCGGCGCGGCATGCCTTGCAGACCGAAAATATGCATGGGGAAGAAGGTGAGATTGAACCCGAGGAAGACGAGCCAGAAATTCCAGCGGCCGAGCCTCTCGGACAGCATGCGTCCGGTGATCTTGGGAAACCAGTAGTAAACGGCGCCGAGCAGGGGGAAGACGGCGCCCCCGACCAGCACATAGTGGAAATGGGCAACCACGAAATAGGTGTCGTGTACCTGCAGGTCGAGCGGCACCGAGGCGACCATGACCCCGGTCAGGCCGCCGATCACAAAGGTGAAGATGAAGCCGAGCACGAAAAGCATGGGCGTGGCGAAGATCGGCCGGCCGCCCCAGATCGTCGCAATCCAGCAGAAGATCTGAATGCCGCTCGGAATGGCGATCATCATCGAGGAAGCGGTAAAGAAGCTTTCGCCGAGCTGCGGCAGGCCGGTAGCGAACATGTGGTGCACCCACAGGCCGAAGGAAAGAAAACCGATCGCGATCAACGACAGGACGATCCCGAGATAGCCAAAGATCGGGCGGCGAACGAAGGTCGGCAGGATCGCGGAGACGAAGCCGGTCGCCGGAATGAAGATGATGTAGACCTCGGGATGGCCGAAGAACCAGAACAGATTCTGCCACAGCAGTGCATCGCCGCCTGCAGCGGGATCGAAGAATTTCGTGCCGACCAGGCGGTCCAGGATCAGCATTGTGCTCGAGACCATCACGGCCGGCATGGCGAACAGGATGACGAAAGCCGTGACGAGGACGGACCAGACATAGAGCGGGATGCGGTCAAGCGACATGCCGGGAGCACGTTGTTTGAACACTGTCGCGATGATCTCGACCGCTACCGCGAGCGCGGACACTTCAGTGTAGGTCACCATCTGCGCCCAAAAATCGGGGCGCTTGCCGATGCCATATTCGGGTCCGGCGAGCGGTACGTAGGAAAACCAGCCGGCATCCGCACCGGTTTCGAAGGCGAAGGCGATCCAGATCATCAGCCCGCCGGAAAGATAGACCCAGTAGCTGAATGCATTGAGCCGCGGAAAGGCGACATTGCGAGTGCCGATCATCAGCGGCACCAGGGAAATGGCGAAAGCTTCCATCACCGGCACGGCGAACAGAAACATCATCGTCGTGCCATGCATGGTGAACAGCTGGTTGTAGAGATCGGGGCCGATGTGGCCGGCCTCAGGCTGGGCAAGCTGGAAACGCATGGCGAGCGCTGATAGACCCGCAAGGATGAGAAACAGGAAAGCCGTCACGATATAGCGCCGTCCGATCAGCTTGTGATCGACCGTGACCAGCCAGCCGTAGAAGCCTTTCGGCGTTCGCCAGGCATGCCCCAGAAAGGCGCGCAGTCTCACCTCTTCGAGGCCGGTGTCACGGATGCCTTTCAGGCCCTCCTGGGTATGCTCGGCCGGCTTTCTCCCAAAGCCGCTCATTCGAGGCTTCCGAGATAGGCGACGACCGCGTTGAGATCGTCGGCGCTAAGGGCAATGCGCGGCATCTTGGCGCCGGGCTTTACCGACTGTGGATCGGCAATCCAGGCGGCGAGCGCGCCAGGGGTCATGGCCAGCGTATCTGCGGCCAGTGCACGTCGGCTGGCGAGATGCGTAAGATCAGGACCGACCGTTCCGCTGGCAGGCGTGCCTCTTATCGTATGGCAGAGCGCACAGCCGGTGAAAAGAAATGCCTGTTGGCCGCGGCGTTCTTCCTCGCCGCCAGGCGCGGATGCGACGGCGTTTTGCCTGGATTGCCATGCGTCGAACGCTTCGCGGCTTTCCGCGATGACGGTGATGGCCATATGGGCGTGCTGATAGCCGCAGAATTCGGCACACTGGCCACGATAGATGCCGGGCTTATCGGCGATGAGGGTAAGCTGGCTTGGCCGGCCCGGAATGAGATCGCGCTTACCGGCAAGGTTCGGCACCCAGAAGCTATGAATAACATCGAGCGAATCGAGTTCGACCTTGACCGGTTCGCCAACCGGGACATGGATTTCATTTGCCGTGACGATCGATTGCGAGGGATCATTACCGGCATACCGGACCTCCCACCACCATTGGTGCCCCGTGATCCGCACGGCAAGCGTTTCCGTTCCGCTCAGCGAAGCAATGGATTTGCCGGCGAAAAAACTCGCTATCGTCATCATGACGAGCACCAGAACGGTCAGCGCAACGGCGCTGCCGACAGCGCGGGTAAATCGGCGCTCCTGATGTGAATCGATCTCGAGCGGCGAGCGCGTTGTCTCGGAGAGGCGGCGACGCAAAAGCGCTGCCGCCAAGACCAGCATGACAAGCAGCCACGTGGCCGCCGCGACTGCGCTGAAAGACCAGATCAGATCAAGGATTCTCCGGGCGTTCGCACCGTGTGCATGGAGGGCCGATTGCCGATCGCCGCAACGTCGACGCTGCGCTGACCCACCTCAAACGCGGTTGCGCAGCCTTTCCCGGAACAATGCCAGTCAGGATTTGCGTTGGACATGTAAAGGCAAGCGACATTTGCGGTCATGTCCGCCTGCGAGAGCGGGCCAACGGACTCATGCACCTCGCCATGAAGGATCCACCATCGTTGCCAAGGCCATAACGCAGCTGGCTGAAAAAGGATGCTTGGCAACACCGCCCGGTGAAAACCGACGTGAAGCGGTGCGGGTTAGACGATGCGCAACTCCTGGGGAGCCTGATGCCGCCGGCTGCTCGTTTGAATCCAGAAAGCGACCGAGAGCAGTGCGGCTCCGCCATAGATCAGGCCAGCGGGAATCCACATGATCAAGCCTGCAAGTTGCTGGTCCTCGAGCGGGCTGAGCCCCCACAGATCCGAGCCGACGGCATTAGCCGGATACCACAGCTTTGGCGAGACGACGAGCAAAACCCCGAGCAGCCCGGTGTGGAGCGAGGTGAAGAAGAGATGCATCACCGCATTGCCGCAAGCGTGCTCGCGGCCAGGGCGAGGCAGCAGCACCCACCAGAACAAAAGCCCGGTACCGAGGAAGCTCGCATGCTGGGCATAGTGCAGGAAACCCTGCTGGAGGGCAGCCTCGAACAGCGCCGGGACATGCCAAATCCATATCGCGGCTCCGTGCAGGACGGTCGCGACCACAGGGCGGCTGATGAACGACCAGATCGCCCGAAGCGTATTTGCATGTCCGGCCGCTCCGAATATCTGGCGCAGCTGTACCGGCAGTGCCCACATCATCGCCGCTGTCGGGCTGGAGGCAACCAGCAGAGGCGCTGCGACCGCCATCAGCAATTCATGCTCGATCATGTGCGCCGCAAACACATGTTCGCCCAACGGATGGATCGGGCTTACAAGGGCGAACGCCAGGACGGCCCAGCCGGCAGCAAACTGGAAGTCCTGCCGTGATCGCAAGCGACGTCCGCGTCCGCTCCGTCGCCACAGTCGGCTGGCGCCCGCTGTATAGAGCGACACGACTGCCAGGAGCGGCAATGTGATGGGAAGCGCCAGTGTCCAACCGGCTTGCGGGGCGCCGTTGCCATAGCAGATCGAGGTCGAAAAGAGCGCGTCGAAGCTCATGATCCGCATCCGTCAGCCGGAAGAGCACCGGAGCTCCGGTTCATCTGGAAAGATCCAGATTGAAGCCACTGAGGCGCTGTTCTCACCTCCGTGCCTCTAGGCGTCCATCATCGATTTCGCCGGCTCCCGGGCGATGTTTTCTTCTATGCGTTCGTGTCCCGGCGTCCGCGGCAGGGCCTGGCGGAAGTTCTTGGCGTAGTCTGCCGGCATTTTGGGCGGCATCAGCGGCTCATAGGCATCTACCAGCGCTTCGATCACGACTGGGCCTTGCGTGGCGAAAGCCTGGTCGAGAACCGTCTCGATCTGATCGGCCCGCTCGATGCGAAAACCCTTTGCGCCCATTGCTTCCGCCGCCATGGCAAAATCGATCGGCTGCAATTCGCAACCGAATTGCGGATTGCCCAGAAACATCATCTGCTCCCAGGCGATCTGATTGAGCATGTTGTTCTTGATCACCAGAACCTTCAGCGGGATCTTGTAGCGCACCGCCGTCGAGAATTCGCCAAGCTGCATGGCAAAGCCGCCATCCCCGACGATGGCGGCAATCGGTCGACCGGGGAACGCGATGCCGGCAGCGATGGCGTAGGCGAGACCGCAAGCCATCGACGCCAGCGATCCGGACACCCCGAATGCCTGGCCGCTGCGAAGATCGACATGGCGTGCGGCCAACTCCGTGTTCTGACCGGAATCCGTGGCCAGCACTGTGTCGTCGGCCAATCTTTGTCCGAACGCCCGGGCAATCGCTTGTGGCTTCAAGGGTTGCGCCTGCATGTCTTCCGACTGCCGCATCATCTCGCGCCATTTTCTCAAGGTCTCCTGGGAACGGTGCAGGAATTCATCGGAGGGCTTCTGCGTCAGACGTTGGTTGAGCGCGCGCAATGTCTCGGCCGCGTCGCCGACAAGGCCGGCCTCGACCGGAAAGCGCAAGCCGATCCGCTGCGCATCGCTGTCGATCTGGACGCCACGGGCCTGCCCGGGCTGCGGGTAGTATTCGATATAGGGAAAGGTCGAACCGACAATCAGCACCGCGTCACAGCTCTCCATCGCCTCTTGCGAAGCCAGGGTTCCAAGAATGCCGATCCCGCCGGTGGTGTAAGGATGGTCGTCCGGCAGCACCGCCTTGCCCAGCAAGGCCTTCGCGACAGGCGCCTGCAACAGGCGCGCCGTGTGTTCGAGTTCGGCGGCCGCGCCGATGGCGCCGCGTCCGGCCAGGATCGCAACCCGCGAAGCGTCATTGAGAATGGCGGCGGCTTTGTCGAGCTCAACCTCCAGCGGTACGCTGTGACCGGCGAACATATCCTGCGGCGTGTGCGCCGGGCGATTGCGCTTGGAGCGCTTCGACGGATCGCTCTCCTGCTCCTGGATGTCGCTGGCAATCGAAAGATGGGCGACGCCCTTGCGCGCCAGCGCGGCTCGGCAGGCAAGGCTGGCGACGTTTTCCATATGCGCGGCGTCGGCGACATGTGCATTGTAAACGGAGACATCGTGGAACACGCGCGTCAGATCGACATCCTGTTGCGTGAACGTCTCGATCAGATCGTGGAACTGCATGCCCGTAATCGCCAGCACCGGAGCCTGGTCGAGCTTGGCGTCATAGAGGCCGGTCAGAAGATGTGTTCCGCCGGGACCGGACGTCGCAAGGCACACGCCCAGCTTTCCTGTCCACTTGGCATACGCACATGCCATGAAGGCAGCCGACTCTTCATGCCGGACCTGAACGAAGGCAATCTTGTCGCGCCGCGTCCGCAACGCTTCCATGACGCCGTTTATGCCGTCTCCCGGCAAGCCGAACACCACCTCCACGTCCCAGGCGACGAGCGTATCGATGAGAATTTCTGCTGCATTTGGCATGTCGGGGTAGCTCCGGTGGATGGTGTCCGAACCGGTGAATCCCGAGTTGGTTCCTTCGTCACAATAAATCGTGGAAGCGATCTTCCAGGAGCGGTCTATTCGATCTGCTCAAACGTGCATTGCCGTGGCGCCTTGTCGGGGCGCCAGCGCAGCAGTTTGGTGCCGTGGCGGAACCGATTGCCGGTAACGTGGTCGAAGCGGACCTCCACCACCAGTTCAGGCTGCAAGGGTTCCCATTGTCCGCTGCGCTCCGTGCTCCAGCGGCTCGGGCCGCCGGGCGCCTTGCCGGTGAATCCGGGCTCTGACCGCAGCCCTTCCAGCCGGCGCGTGAGCGCTCCTCTGTCGGTCCTGGCAATGGTCGACGTGAAGCCGACGTGATCGAGCTTGCCGTCGTCATTGTAGAGGCCGAGGAGCAGCGAGCCAACCTCACGACTGTCCGCGAGATAACGGAAACCGCCGACAACGCAATCGGCGGTGCGCCTCGGCTTTACCTTCACCATCGCACGTTCGCCGCACAGATAATGCTCATCAAGCACCTTGGCCATGATGCCGTCGGTCGATGCATGGCCGGAGCCGTGTAGCCATCGAGCCGCCGTGGCTGCATCATAAGTGCACTTCGACAGGCGAAGATCTGGACTGTTCGAGGAGGTCACCAAGTCCTCGATCGCTCGCCGCCGTTCCACAAGTGGCTTGCCCGTGATGACCTCGCCGCCCGGCCTGGCAAGCATGTCGAAGAGGATCAGACTGGCAGGCGTCTGCGAACTCAGTTTGCGGATTCTGCTTTGTGCCGGGTGAAGGCGCATCTGCAGCGCCTCGAAAGAAAGCTCACCGTCAACCTCAATGACAATCTCGCCGTCGAGGACGAAATGCCCGCGCTTGAGGTCACGCAAAATGTCCGTGATTTCTGGAAAATAGCGGCCGAGCGGCTTGCCGGATTTGCCGCGCAGGTCAACGGTGTCGTCGCTCTTGAAAGCCAGGCAGCGAAACCCGTCCCATTTGGGCTCGTACTGCCAGCGGTTTCCATCCCGGGGGATTTCATCGGCAAGCTTGGCCTCCATCGGAGACGTGTCCAGCGGGAGCGGGAAGGCGTTTATTGGTTCATGCACGGATAGGCCTCCAAAACCGGCTCAGGAACGGCTCCGGCTTTTTTCAACTTCCAGGACTGGCACCGCGTTCCATCTGACGGTTCATGCCTGGTTCTTCGCGATGGGACATTTTCATTTGCCGCGGAACCCGGATGACGGCTGGCCGCTTTGATGTCATCGGCAGCGCTAACGGAGATGCCCCATCGATCCCTCATTGTGGATAGCTTTTGTCGGAACCGTCATTCTCATGCAGGTGCCGCCAGGTCCCGACAGCATGCTGGTGATGGCCCGCGGCATTGGACAGGGGCGCGACGTGGCGCTGTTCACGGTGCTCGGCATGACGCTGGGCGCCGGACTTGTGCAGCTTCCGCTGATTGCATTCGGCCTGTCCTCGCTTGTCCACGCCTCGCCCCTGGCGTTCAATCTGCTTCGATGGGCCGGGGCGGCCTACATCGTCTGGCTGGGTGTCCGGCTGCTGCTTTCATCCTCGGCAACCATTCCCACGGGTGACCTCAAGGCCCTGCGGCCGCTCGCCGCCGCCCGGGAAGGAATGATCGCCAATCTGAGCAATCCCTGGCCTTTGATGTTCATGGTTGCGTTCCTGCCGCAGTTTGTCGATCCGCACAGGGGCTCCGTCACGTTGCAGCTGGTGCTGCTTGGCGCAACACAGAAGATAACCGGTGTGCTGGTGCTGGGAGCCTATGCCTTGGCATCGGGCGCGGCCGGGGCATGGGTCATGCGGCACCCTCGCGCAAGGCTTTGGCAGCAGCGGCTCGCCGGCTGTCTCATCATCGGCCTCGGCTTACGGATGGTCATCGGCGGCGGTACGAGCCGCTGACTTTGAAGGAATAGCTTTTGTGCCACGTCGCCTGAAGGACAGGCTTCGACACAAGCATTCTCTTCTTTAGAGGACCGAGCATTCGCTTGGAGGTTCGGCTCCGCCGAAATCGCCGTCGCGGGCCGGAACCGTGTCCAGGAACAAAAAGACTGACCAGAGGTTCGAACTCGATCTCGATGCAGCTTGAAACGGCTGCTTCATCGGCATCCGATTGGAATTTTCGTCATGATTTCTTGCGTGGCCCCGGTAAAGACGCGCCTGCAATGAACAAGCCGTCTGACAATGCCGGCCAAAGGGCAAGCGGGCAAAAAAAGGGCGGCGTCGTTCGGGCTCTCGGGCTTGGTCTGATTACCGGTGCGGCCGATGACGACTGCTCGGCCATCGGTACCTACGCGAGCGCCGGAGCGCGGTTCGGACCCGATCTGCTGTGGACGGCACCTGTCACGCTGCCGATGATGTATCTCGTCGTCTACCTTTCATCCAAACTTGGCCAGGTTTCGGGTCGCGGGCTTTTCAAGGTCATATCGGACTTCTATCCGCGTTGGCTGCTATGGTCCGTGCTGGTGGGCGTGCTGATTGGCAACACGATCGAGGCAGCGGCCGATCTTGGCGCCATGTCGGCGGCCATCGTGCTGTTCGTTCCTCTGCCTGCTCCTTTGGTCGTCATTGTCGTCGCGATCGTCATTTTTGCCCTGCAGGTGTTCGGATCGTATAAATTGATCCGAAATGTGTTCCGGTGGCTGGCTCTGGCTCTGCTTGCCTATGTGGTCTCCGCGGTGCTTGCCAAACCGGATGCCGCCTCTGTCCTGCGTGGCACGCTGTTGCCAAAAATCGAGTTCAGCCGAGAATACCTGTCCATCCTCGTCGCCATCATCGGGACCACGCTCTCCGCATACCTTTACACATGGCAGTCCAATCAGGAGGTGGAGGAGGAGATCGCCAAGGGTCGAACGAGCCTCGAAGAGCGCAAAGGCGCCACCGAGGGCGAGCTGCGCCGATCCCGCCGCGATATCCTGATCGGCATGACGTTTTCCAATCTGATCATGTACTTCATCATCCTTTCGACAGGGTCGACGCTCTACAAGGCCGGGCAGACGCAGATCGAGACAGCGGCACAGGCGGCCGAAGCGCTGCGGCCGCTTGCCGGCGACGCTGCCGGCATTCTCTTTGCGGCCGGTGTAATTGGCGTCGGCTTTCTGGCCGTGCCGATCATGACCGCTGGCGCCGCTTTCGATTTCGCCCAGGCGATGGGATGGAAGAATAGCTTGCATGCCAAACCTCGGCAGGCTCCCAAATTCTATATCGTGATGGGGATCATAACGCTGGTGGCGGTGGGTCTCAATTTCTTCGGCTTCAACCCTATGAAAGCCCTGGTCTGGTCGGGCGTCGTGCAAGGATTTTCAACGCCACCTCTGCTGCTTCTCATCCTGATCATGACCAACAATCGCAAGATCATGGGCGACAAGGTCAACAGCATAAGCACGAACATCCTGGGCGGCGTGACGACCCTGGCGATCTTTGCGGCGTCGGCGGGACTGGTGGCAAGCTGGTTCCTGTAGCTCGCCGGGCGGGAAGGATGTTCAGGCGCGGTGGAACATCGGCGGTCAATTGTCGTTGAGACGCTTGTGGGAGAAAGGAGGTTGTCCATGTCAAAGTTGCAGGCCGCCACTCCGGATCGTCTAAGACAACTCAGGCTTGAAGCTTCAGCACATTTTGCTCCGTTGATGCTGAACGAAGCCCTGTTGCGCCTTTCCCATGCCTGCGGAGGCGACAGCCTCGACCGCTTCGAGAAAGCCATGGTTGATCAGATCGAGGCGGCAGAGGACGATCGCGCCGATTTCGAAACGATCAAGGAATTCGCGATCGAGCAACTTTACGCCCTGGTCCGGAACGCCAACGATTCGCCAAAAAGGAAACAGCCGCTTGAGAAGATAGACACGCGCAGAACGCCCGGCCGTTCCGAAGAGCCACGCACGCTCGAGGACCAACTGCAGGCGGGGCTGGAGGATTCCTTTCCGGCGAGCGATCCGCCATCGGTGGTGTCCACGACCATTTCAGGCGGAGCGAAAAAGCTGGTCGGCACCGACGAGGTCCTGGAAAAGCAGCGGCAACAAGCGTCCAGTAAGGAAAGTCGCTCGTAGGTCGCGGCGCCCGCTGAGGCTTGGCGGCAAACCAAAGCCTGCGGACATGCCAGCGGAAAACAGCTGACGCCATCGCATCAAAGCTTGACAGCCGCCTCCCGCGCCCAGAGCCGCAGCTTCCGGCATGACTGCACAAACGCAGTTACCGAAGCTGCTGAATCCAGCCGCGTCAGCCCCTCGTCGGCATCGGGAGCGACGCCTGCTTTGATCAGGAGCGGCTCGGCCCCCGGGGTGAAGCCGATGAACTTGCAATGCGCAAACGCATCAGACACGAAATCCTTCGCGGCGGCCTCCTTGACCAGTAGCTCGGCGCCCGCCTCGGAGAGGAGCAGCACCACAGCGTCGAACAATACGGACGGGCCCCCGTCGATCATGTGCCTTGCCTCGATGTGGGTGCCGTCGTCGGCTTCGACGCCGCCCACCTTGGGCGCAACCACCTCCATCACCGCGCCTTCCGCTTCGATGGCGGAACGAAGTTCCTCGAACAGCGCGACATCGGCTCCATCGCTGAGCATGACACCGACTTTGCGGCCTTCGAAACTGTCAGGCCCGTTTTGGATGATGCTAAGCGCCGGCGACGGCGGCAAGTCATCGCGCGGCAGAACGGCGGCTTCGGCAGGTTCGGGCATGTCACGGATGCCGAGCTTATCGGCGACCGTGGTCGCCAGCGTTTCATCGATGTTCAACAAATGCGAAACCATGCGCTCGCGGATCGCCGGCGCCTGGACCTTGCTCAGTTCAAATGTCAGCGCCATCGCGATGTGACGCTGCTCCGGTGGTGTCTGGCTGTTGAAGAATTGCCGGGCCTGGCTGTAGTGATCGGCGAAGCTCTCCGCGCGCAGACGTACTTTCTGCCCTTCTTCGGCATCGGCGAAAGAACGGAAGCCACGCTGCGGATCCTCGCGCGGTCCCAGTCCCCATGAGTTCGGCTCATAATTGGCGCGACCGGCCGGATTGCGCATGGCCATGTGCCCATCCTGTTGAAAATGGGCGAACGGGCACTTCGGCGCGTTGATCGGCAGATGGGTAAAGTTCGGGCTGCCCAGCCGTTTCAATTGGGTATCGAGATAAGAGAAGTTGCGGCCTTGCAGTAGCGGATCGTTGGAGAAATCGATTCCGGGCGGCACATTCTGCGTCATGAACGCCACCTGCTCGGTCTCGGCGAAGAAATTGTCCGGCATCCGGTCGAGCACCAGCCGACCGACCGGAATTGGTTCGAGGACCTCTTCGGGAATGATCTTCGTTGCATCCAGGATATCAAAGTCGAAACTGTCGGCAAATGCCTGATCGAACAGTTGCACCGTCAACTCCCATTCCGGGAAATTGCCGGCCTGTATGGCCTCCCACAAATCGCGGCGATGGAAGTCGGGATCGGCACCATTGATCTTGACCGCCTCGTTCCAGACCACCGATTGCATGCCGAGCTTCGGTTTCCAGATGAATTTGACGAAGGTGGATTCGTCCTTCGCGTTGACGAGGCGGAACGTGTGCACACCAAAGCCTTGCATGAAGCGGAAGGAACGCGGGATCGCGCGATCCGACATGATCCACATCACCATGTGCATCGATTCCGGCATCAGGCTGATGAAGTCCCAGAAATTGTCGTGCGCCGTCTGTGCCTGCGGAAAGGCGCGGTCGGGCTCCTGTTTGGCGGCGTGGATCAGATCGGGAAACTTGATGGCGTCCTGGATGAAGAAGACCGGGATGTTGTTGCCGACCAGATCCCAATTGCCCTCCTTGGTGTAGAGCTTGACCGCGAAGCCGCGCACGTCGCGGGCGAGATCGAACGAGCCCTTGTTGCCGGCAACCGTCGAGAAACGAACGAATGCCGGCGTCTTTTCACCAACTCGCTGGAAAATGTCGGCACGTGTGTATTTGGCAAGTGACTCGTAGGTCTCGAAATAACCATGCGCGCCGTAGCCGCGGGCATGAACGACCCTTTCCGGGATGCGTTCGTGGTCGAAGTGGAAAATCTTCTCGCGAAAGTGAAAGTCCTCGATCAGCGATGGTCCGCGCTCACCGATCCGCAATGTGTTTTGGTCGTCGGAGACAGGCGTTCCGAGCGCCGTCGTGAGCGCAGGCGTTTCGTCCCCCGCGATCTGGTGCAACTCGCCGCCATTTCCGCGCGCGCTATTCTGATCCAGTCCACTTGCCGATTGGCGAGCGGAGGGGCGAGCGGATTTGGCCATGACAGATCCTCGATCGATACCGGAAGGTTAAAGTGGTCAAGCCATCAAACTGCCGGTGAGCAGCTTTGTTCCCGTAAAAAATGGACGCTGGAGACACCGCTGTCGGAGGAGCCGTGGCTGCTGCGGCGATGGTGCGCGCCGATCGGATGACAGATAGCTCAACCTGCGCACAATTTATGAAGAGTTGTCTCCAGCACGAGGAACGAACCAAACTTCCATGCATTTAGCTGGGGCTGCGTTCACACACTCTTTCTTCTGGGAGCTGGACCATTGTCATCCGGAGGCTGCCTTTTGGCCGACCAGGAAACCAATGAAGTTTCCATCGTTGACCTGATACCTGCCCTGCGGGCATTTGCGCGCACCTTCTGCCGCGTCCCCGACGACGCTGACGATCTCGTGCAGGAGACACTGACCAAGGGTCTCGCCAACATCGACAAGTTCGAACCCGGTACGCGCATGAAGTCGTGGCTCTTCACCATCATGCGCAACACTTATTACACCCGGGTCAAGATCGCTGCCCGGGAGTCGCCAGGCCTGCTCGACTGCGCCTCTTCGAGGCCAATTTCGGAAGCCACCCAGGAATGGACCGTTCAGAGCAAGGAAGTTCACGGCGCCATTCAAAGGCTGCCTGAACACCAACGCGAGGTCCTGATGCTGATCGGCGTTTTGGGAGTGAGCTACGAGGAAACCGCCGACATATGCGGTTGCGCGGTCGGAACCGTCAAAAGCCGCCTGAACCGTGCGCGCGCCAACATCCTTGAATTCCTGGGGGAGAGTTCGCTGCAGACATTGATGGAAAGACGAAACCAGCTGTCGGATGGTCAGCTCGATGTCGAGGTTGACGGCCGCAGATAGTCAGTTCTTCACGTCGCGCCGACGTTTCTCGACGAGCGCGTTCTGCAATTCGATCGCCAGCTTGGTCAGGCGGTCTGGAATTTTTTCCTGCTCTATGGCGGCCAGCAGGGAAGCAATCTCCTGATCCACAGCCATCTCGACATGGGGATCCGGGGTATCGTCGCTCGAACGAGACATCACATTCTCTTGATAGCGGGTCCCTTGATCCTAGTGTGGTGATAAGCGCCTGGCATTACAAGGCGGTGTCCACCGTCAAGAAGCTCACCAGCGGCCCCTTGCACAGGTTTATTTCCTTGCTGCTCCTTCGTCGCCCCGGGCCATGGACGCGCTGCGGTGGCGTTCAGTCCCTAGGCAATCGGTCAGCGGCCTGATCCTGATATTGATCGGACTTGATCCGATTGCCGTCCTGCCCGCGCTCCTGGCCATGCTGCTTCTTGTTGCGACTCGACAAGACCGCGTTTTCTTCGATCTTGTCCCTCTCCAGGGAGGTCATCGCGCCGGCGCCGGCACTCTTGCCTGGCTGCTGCGGCCGAATTGTTTTTTACCGCCGGATGCCATGATATCCTCCTTCGAGTCGGGGACACTCGTCGGTGCCCGTTGTTCGACGTCCGAACTGGCATCGCGCTGTAATGTTCCGCTTCACCCAGCGAGCAGAAAGGCGTCGCCATCCCACGACCGAAACGGCTTCTCGCCGTCGATGAGGACCCGCAATTGATGAGCTTGCGCCAGACGGCCGATATCATCGCGGTCTGAGAGAAGTGATCCGCGATAGGAATAGTTCAGCAAGGCGAGCCAGCCCGGCCGTTTCAGAACGCGCGCAATTTCGTCGAAATGCCGATCAGCCATGCCGGCCAGAACCAGATAGGGAAAGCTGTCCACCGCCAGCACGCAATCGAAACTGGCATCGGCGAATTCGGACAGATCGAGACCGGAGGTTTGTCGCAACTCGACATTGCCGAGTGCGGCGCATTGCTCGGAGGCGATGGAGATCATCCTCGGCGATATGTCGATGCCGACCATGCGCTTGAAGGATTTGCACAGCGCGCGCTCGAAACGGCCGATGCCGCAACCGATGTCGAGAATGCTCCGTTCCCTTCCGGTGAATTCTCGCGCTTCCAGCCATGCGACGATTTCGTTGGTCGTGACTGTGAGCCTTGCCTCATCGCCGAGGGATGCCAGTTGGACACTCGCGGCTCCCGAAATCGCTGCCGCGGCATCGAAGCTGGAGGCCAGCCGCATGACGACAGCGACATTCGTCTCGTCCTCATCGCGCTCATGCCGAACGGCGCCACCCGTTGCCCGCAACATGGCGAAGACGTCTGGTTTGCAGCGCAGCAGTCCGGCGACCTTTCGCAGCCTTGCTGCGTCGCCGGCATCCGCCGGCTGGACCTTCAGCACGACCTCCGCCAATTCCGCCGCTCCAATTGTGGGCGGCAGGTGGAGCGCCAGCCTGACGAGAACACCTTCGGCGCAAATGCCATCGGCCATGCAGTCTTCAACCGCCAGCCTGACCGATGTCGTGCGCCGGGCGGCTTTCGGTGCGGTTACACTCATGCATCAACTCCGCGTCCAGACCCTGCGCATCGTCCACCTGTCGACGGCGCCCCAGCCATATTTATAGGCCTCCTGGCCGCGCAGAAAATCGAACTCGCACGCATCTTCGCGGATCGCTTCCGCGATTGCGTGGCCAATCAGGATCGCACCTGGACTCTCCTCGGCATAAGCAGGGTCGAAACCACCGAGATAAGCATAGGCACGGCCGCGGTGGTGAAATCCGTAATAGGCGCCGACGGTTCCGCCATCGATCGCGAACAGCCAGCATCGCACCAGACCGTGAGCGTCGAGCAAGGGAAGTGAGAGCCGATGGAATTGCTCGACGGCGGCGTTGGCCAACACACCGCCTCCTTGTTCGGCCCAGCGCATATTGTGCAGGCGGATCAATTGATCGAGGAAAGTTTGCGGACTGCCGCTTGCCGACAACAGCGCGATCCGGCCGCATCTTGATGCGGCTTGACGCGCCCGACGCAACTGGCGTCTGCGTCTTGCGGGGACGCAGCCTGCAAGCGTTTCGTCGCCGGCGAGGGCGAGCACGGGGCAGGCGGCATGGGCGGTCGGCCAATCCATCTCGGGATGCGTCATCGCAAGGGAGAGGCTGTCCTGCGGCAAGTCCGACAAGATCCATTGCGCCCACCCGATCGAGAGGATCGACTCGGCGACAATGTCGACGACCTCGGCTTCGCTCCCAGGGACAGCCAGAATGTCCAGATAATCGCTGAGCGAAATGCCGACCGGAAGCAGCTTCGAACCGGATATCCCATGCTCAAGGTAGAATGGCGCCAGCCCGACCAGATCGTCGCCACGCCAGACCGCGACCGTCGCCAGTTCACCAGGTGCGAATGCGTGCCACCACGGCACCAGCCAGGCGGGAGATTGAAACGGAGTCGCCGAGGGACTCCGCTGCCACAGTTTCCACCAGTGCGGCGTTAAGGCGTCCAATTGTGTGAGGTCACCGATGATTTCGCTGCGCAGCACAGTTTAGCTCACGGCGTCGCCGCGAAGCGCCGGCGACCAGTGCCAAGCCGTGCCAGCGCCTGATAGGCGTCCATGTAAGACGAGATCATCCGTTCCAGCGAAAACCGCCGTCGCGCTTCGGCCCTGCATGTCTCGGCATCCAAGCTGGGCGCCGCAAGAATGGCTTGGGCCATCTCGTCGACCGTATCGACGAGAAAGCCCGTCCTGCCGTGCTCTATGACATCGGGAAGCGCACCATTTGGAAAGGCGACCACCGGAGTACCGCAGGCGAGGGCCTCCATGGCCACAAGCGAGCTGGTCTCGGCTGCGAGACTCGGAATGACCAGACAGCGCGCCGCATTGAGAATGCGTCGCTTGGCGGTGAAGCCGAGAGGGCCAAGGAAGCGGCGGCGGCCATCGAGGCGAGGTTGGACCTCATCGCGAAAGTACCGCGTATGCGTTTCATAGGGATAGACCTTGCCGCCGATGACCAGCGGCACATCTGCCTGTTTGGCTGCGTCGAGCGCCAGGTGGACGCCCTTTTCCGGACAAACCCGGCTTAGAACAAGGGCAAAGCCGCGCTTCGACTGCAGCAGGGTCAGTGCTTCGATGTCAACGCCGTTCGGAATCGGCGCCGTCAGCCGGGCGTCTGATGGCGCGGTTTTCTGCTGGGTGGGCGAGACCGCATGGAGCCAGAGATCACCGCGCGTCGGGCGCAATGCCGCGGCCGGATACCAATCCAATGGCAGGTGGAGGGTCACCAAGGTCGGACCATCGTCGGGCAGATAAGCGTCGAAATCTATGCCGTGCAGATGAACCACGTCGATGGGCCATCGGGCACGGGCAGCCGCGATCGCCTCGCGATGGGCCTGTTGCGCGCGGCTCTTCGCCGCCTCGTCGAGTACGCCGTTTTCGGCCGGTATTTCCACAAGCGTGCCGGTCGTTCTGGAGCCTCGGCAGCCAATGACGATAGATCGATGACCGGCCTGAACCAGTGCCCGATCGAGCACCGACAGAACCTGTTCGGCACCGCCGACAGCGTCGGGGCCGACGGGCGCGAGAGGGTAGGCGACATTGAGGACGGTGAGTGTCTCGCCTGGGCGAGTCTCGTTGCCCCGCGCCGTATCTCCACCTGTCAACGGCGTCGCGAAGTCCTGCACCTGATGCATGGGCAGCATGACATTTCACGCGGCCGAGGCCCGCTGCGTGGGGAGCGAGGCGGATGTCATGCCAGGCGCATAGCGGCGGATCATGGTTGAACAGAATTCAGCGAACTCCTCCGGCACCAGGGGCGGGCTGGTGTGGTGGGGCATCATTCCGCGGTGCTGGGGTGTGAAGCAGAAGGTGACCGTCACATCGAAATCGGCGAGTGCTTCCATCTGCCGGTCGAACCAGTCCAGCGCATTCGGCCGAAAACTGTCCGCCCAGGAAAGCCCGGTACGCATATTGGTGACACCCAGCCGCTTCATCCAGGCGACGGCATCGTCCAGCCGCGGGTCTTCGAAATGAAACCACTGCACCAGGCCCATTGCGGGTGTATGGCGCAGGAATTCCTCCAGCGCGGGCTTTGGCGTGCCGTCCTGGCGCAGCAGCCCCATATGAAAATGACGATAGTAAGAGGAGCCCTCGGCTTCGCGGTGACGCGTCGTTGCTTCCCATTCACGCGGAAGATCGTAGAGGCTGTACCACTGGATGCGTGGCGCATTGCCGAGCAGCAATTCAGCTGTGCGCTTGAGCCCCCAGACTTGGATTTCCTCGGCGCCGAAGGTCGATACGCCGACTTCGCTGACCCAGATGGGAAGATCGGTGACGGTCGCGATCTCGCCGATCTTCTGCGGCCATTCCTGGATCTGCCACAGATTCCAGTCGAGGGGAAAGCCGTGCACGGCGACGGCATCGACATGATCCAGCACGCCGAATTCCTTCATGCGGGTGATGAACCCCGGATCTATTGGCGAGATGCCACCGAGCACTTTGGTCAAAGCCGGGTTTTCAGATGCGATTGCGTCCGCCGCCAGGATTGCCATCCCGGCGAAGCGGCTCCAATCGGGGTCGAGCTCGGGATCCCAATGCGATTTGTTGTTGGGCTCGTTCCAGATCATCGCGGCTTCAATCATGGCGCTGTCCTTTCGAGGGGTAGACGGGACCCCCACTGGCCGCGTCGCCGGCGGCGCGGCAGAAATAGACCTCCTGTTCGGGGTGCAGAACGATCTCGAAACCGGCGCTGCGCAGCATCGCTTCGGTGCAGGCGCGGTTGGGTATCCACCAGTTGGTCGGGTCATCGGCATAGCGGTGCTCGATGAAATGGAGCTTGGGAAATTCCGGCCGGTCGAACAGGTCATGCGTCCAGAAATGATAGTTCTCTTCCATCTCGGGCAGATCTGTGCTGCCGCGCTGCATGGACTGGAAGATCATCAGGTCACCGGCGACATGCTCACGGATAAGGTCGAGCGCGAGCAAGGGGTGGCGCAAGTGATAAAGCACCCCCATGAACAGCACGACATCGAATGTTTCGCGCAGGGCGCCGACGTCGTAGACAGAAAGTTTCTGGAATTCGATCTCGCAATCGGCGATCTCGGCGGCAAAGCGGGCCTGCGCCAGATAGGCCTCATCGAAATCGATGCCGAGGACACGGGCAGCACCTCGCCGTTTCATCTCGATGGAATAGAAACCGGCATTGCAACCAATATCCAACACCGTCTTGCCTGTCAGATCGGCGGGAATGGCCTCGGCGAATTTGCGCCATTTGATCAGCGGATAATTGCCGAGAAAATGGTTGGGAGCGGTTTCGACACCCGCCAGTTCCATGTTGTGGAACCATGGGCCGAGAGCATCGATACGGCGGCGGATTTCGGCATGGGAATGCAGCATGATCAGGCTCCTTCGCCGGGAACGACAGGCACATGCGAACGGGCACCTGGCATAATCGTGGCGGGTTGGTGATGGACGGGTGCGGCGCCGTCCTCGAGCAGCCGCAGAGCCGTGCGATAGCCATTGAATGTGCCGACATCGACATAGGCGGACCCAGCCTTGACGCCGGAGGCTTGACCTCCGGCCGCAAGGTAGGCGTTGACCAACGTGCCGATATATTCGTCACGGCATTCCCGTTCACGCCAGAGTGCCGCAAGCTGATGCAGGATCTGGCCCGGCATCTTGAACGCACCCCAAACCCAGTTCGTGGCGGCGTCCTGTTGCTTGACCTGGATTTCGATCACGCGCTCGTGGTCATCGACAACGACGGCGTCGAAGAATTCCGGACGATCCACCGGGAAGAGCAGAAATGAAAGCTGATCGTCAGGCAAATGACAGAAGCCGTCCTCGGGAAACCAGATCGTGTCGGGAAGGCCGACCAGGACGACCTCATCGGACGCGACGAGAGGCGCTGCCCGAAAAATCGCATCGCAAAGTCCAACGGGATTGGGCTGCACCACGAAGAGAGCCGCGGCCTCACCATAGCCGGCAGCGTAATATTCGAGGATGTCGGATTTGCCCGATCCAATGATGAAACAGATCTTGTCGACGCCAGCGTGCACCATCCGCCGCACCAGATACTCGCTCACGGCGCAGGGACGCTCGGTCTGTCCATCGATCCGGCTGCCGACCGGCAGCAGCTCTTTCGAGAAGCCGAGCGGTTGAATGCGGCTGCCGCGCCCGGCAGCGGGCACAATGCCCAACATCAGACTGCTTCCATCATCGGTTCGCCGGGAGATCTTTGAAAGGCGTCGTTTAGAATCTGGTCCAGCTCCGCCGCGCGCCGGCCAGAGGTGTGTTCGTCGAGAACCCGTTGGCGCGCACGGGTTTTGATAGCATCGAGTTCTCCTGCGGGTAAGGCGAGCGCCGCGACCACGTCATCGGTGTCGTGGGCCAGCAGGATCTCGCTGCCGGGTTCGAAGAAGCTGCTTAGGCCCGGCCATGTGTCGGTTACGATAGGCACTCCACATGCCGCTGCTTCGAACAACCGGCCCGAAGGGCACCAGCCCTTTTGCGCCATCGCCTCGCGGGTCACATTCAGTGTCAGACGAGAGGATGAGAAAAACGCCGGGTGATCGGCCGGCGGAAGGTGCCTGACGAAGAAGATGTTGTCGCTCCACGGGAATTCCTGCGGATATTGTGCGCCGCCGATGATGAAGCGCTGGTCCGGCAAGCGCGCAGCTGGGCGAACCAGCAGATTCTCGACGGCCGCCTGGCGATCGGGCGCGTAGGTTCCGAGATAGGAGAGATCGGCCTTGAACTCGGCCCGCGGCGTAGCCGGCCGGTGTTGATCCGGATCGACATGCCCATAGAGCGGCACCACGTGACGCGCGCCCAGAACCGCCTTCAGCGCGTCGACCGCCGAGCCGCCTGTGTAGCTCAGGACGAGGTCGAAATCGGCAAGACCCTCGGGGCCGAAATAGGGTGGACGCTCACCTTGTTCGATGCGGGCAAGCGTGACCGGAGTGTCCAGATCGTAGAAGACCCGCAGTCCGGGCCCTGCCTGCTGCGCCAGCCGCGAGGCGTCCACGGCATCTGGACAATAAGAGGTGACGATAACGACATCCGATCGTTTGATCGTTTGCTCCGCGACCCGGCGGATATCCTCCCAGTCCGGGTAGAGCACGATGTTGCCGCCGTCCAGATGATCAAGATCGCGCGTTCCGGCATAGTAGGGTGTGTCGCGTTCGAAGAAGGTGATGGACCAGCCGCGCCGGGCGAGGGCTCTGATCAGTCCCCTCCATAAGGTGGCATGGCCGTTACCCCATGAAGACGTGACGGTAAGACCGAAAATGACCATCTGCATCCGGCAAATCCTCGTCAGGCAACTTCGTTCAATCGGATCAGCTTCGCCCCCCAGTCGCCCGACACGATCGTGGTGATCGAGGCGGGATCGATGTCGAAGCGAAAGCAGTCGCCGGCCGGCAAGCCAAGGACTTTGCAGACAGCGGCCTTGATTACATCGGCGTGGCTGACCAGGGCGACACACTGATTCTGATGCTGCTCGTGGGCAGCGTTCATCACCGCGACGACGCGCTGTTGGACATCCAGCATGGTTTCGCCGTTTGGTGTCCTGGCCTCCTGCCGCTGGTCGTTCCACGCTCGCCAGCCGGCGTTGCCGCTCAACTCATCGAAGGTCTTTCCCGACCAGTCGCCGAAGTCGATCTCGTCGAGTTCGGCACAGATCGCGATTTCCCCGACGCCGCAGGCGAGCGCGATTGGCAGGGCCGTCTCTCGGGTCCGCTCGCGCGGGCTGCACAAGATCGCTGCAATCGGCTCCCGGGCCATGCGGCAGCCAAGCTGCGTTGCCTGCGTCTTACCAGCATCCCCGAGGCAAACGCCGTCCATACGGCCTGCCAGATAGGAGCCGACATTGTCGTGTGCCGCATGGCGGATCAGAAAGAAGGTCGTCGTCATTCGGCAGCATCGAGCAAAGGCTCGTCCTTGCCTGCGATAAAAGCGAGCGTGCGCTGCCGCGCTTCGGCGTCGGTGAACTGTTCGGGAGGCGACTTCATGAAATAACTGCAGGGACCGGTCAGCGCTCCGGCCATGCCGCGATCGAGCGCCAGCTTGGCGCAGCGTACCGCATCGATCACCACGCCGGCCGAGTTTGGAGAATCCCAGACTTCCAGCTTGAGCTCGGCATTGAGCGGCACGCCGCCGAAAGTCGTGCCTTCCACCCTTATATAGGCCCACTTGCGATCGGTCAGCCACGGTACGTGGTCGCTGGGCCCAACGTGGATATTGCCTGGCTCCAGGGGAACATCGAACTGGCTGGCCACGGACTGTGTCTTCGAGATTTTCTTCGATTCCAGCCGCTCGCGTTCCAGCATGTTGAGAAAATCGGTGTTGCCGCCGAAATTCAGCTGATAGGTGCGGTCGATGCGTACGCCGCGTTCGCGGAAGAGATTGGCCAGCAGCCGGTGCACGATGGTCGCGCCGACCTGGCTCTTGATATCGTCGCCGACCAGCGGCAGTCCTCGCTGCTCAAAGCGCCGGCGCCATTCCGGGCGTGAGGCGATGAAAACTGGTATGCAATTGACGAAGGCGCAGCCGGCCTCGAGTGCGCATTCGGCATAGAAGCAAGTTGCCTCCTCAGAACCCACCGGCAGGTAGGAAACCAGCACGTCAGCGTTGCTGTCGCGCAGGATCTCGCTGACATTGGCAACCGGCTCCGGAGCTTCTTCAATCTCGTCGCGCAGATATTTGCCGATTCCGTCCAACGTCGGCCCGCGCTCGACGCGAACGCCGGTTGTCAGCGCGTCGGCGAAGCGGAACGTGTTGTTCGGGGCGGCGTAGATCGCTTCCGCGACGTCGCGGCCAACCTTGCTCCTGGCGACATCGAATGCGCAGACAATCTCGATGTCGTCGACATGGTAGCCGCCAAGGTCGGCATGCATCAGCCCAGGGATTGGTTCGTTGCTTTTCGCGTTACGATAAAACGAGAGGCCCTGCACCAGGGAGGATGCGCAGTTGCCGACCCCAACGATACCAACACGAACCTTTTTCGATCCCACGAAACCGCCACCCTATGTTGTTCAAAGGTAAGTTCCTGGCGCCGAACCATCAGCGTGCCGGAATGTTCCTCCGCCCATCGAAAAATTGCGCGAGACTGCATGGATCGAAGCTGCATTCGATGCGTTGCCGCACGGCAACATTGGAAAATCGATCGATGATCGTCTACGGCGACCACAGGCAGACCGAGAGCGCAGAGCAGCTTCGGGAAGCAGCAAACGAAATGGCCGAAAGCCTGGATCGGATGTCTCATGGCGTCCACCGCCATGCTGTATTGGTCGGACTATTCATCAGCGTGTCGGAGCTGGTTCAGGCGCTTGCCGATGTCGATTTCCAAACCAGCGGCATCGACATCTTTTCGCCGCGGCAACAGCAAGGTGCCAGGTTGCTGGTCGGACTTGCGGCAGAGGTGGCGAAGTCGTGGCGAAGCGGTTTCGACGTCGGCGGTGGCATCGATCCGGGACTTCTCAAACTGCTGGCCGGGCTCGACTGCCAAGCCGAGGTTGTGACCGGCTCTGCCGAGGGTTATGCGCACTATGCGCTTTATCCCGAAAGCTATTTGGACGCAGCACAGAAGTCGGGTCTCGGTGCGAACACATGTGTGATCGGCGTCCGCAGCATCGGCCTCGGGCTGGCAGCTATGGTGGCGGCCTCGATTGGTGCGCCGGCACCATTCAGCGTTCGCCCGATCGGCCATCCCTTCCGCAGGTATATCAACGCCGATCCGCAGTCGATCGCCACTTGGATGAACAATCCGTCGGCGCGTTTCGCCGTTGTCGACGAGGGTCCTGGCCTGTCCGGCAGTTCGATGCATGCCGTTATCATGTGGCTGCGTGAACTGGGTATCGATACGGACCGCATTCACCTGTTTCCCAGCCATTCAGGCGGCCCGGGCATCGAAGCGTCGCGGGAGGCTCGGGAGACATGGTCGCGCTGTCCGAAGCATGTGGCGACGGCGTTTGAATGCACCTTCTCCGAAAGCTCGAAAATTCCCACGTTGCGCGATTGGGTGGCCGAGGCGGTCGGCAGGCCGGAATTAGGCCTGACCGAGCTATCTGGCGGCGAGTGGCGGGCCGCCCACTACGCCGACGAAGGGCGCTGGCCGCCGAGCCCTCGCGGTACCGAGCGGCGTAAATTCCTGGCGTCCGCCGGGCGTGACCGCTGGCTCGTCAAATTCGCGGGCCTCGGCGAAACCGGACGGCGCAAGAAACGAACCGCGACGATGTTGCATGAAGCCGAGTTCGGATCGCAGTTTGTCGCGCTTTGCCATGGCTTTCTGGTTGAACGGTGGATTGACGGCACCACGATGGATCAGGCGCCGCTACCCAGGGAAAGACTGATCGCGGAGTTCACAAATTACCTGGCCTGGCGTGCGCTCAATCTTCGAACTTGCGAACCGGGTGCATCATTGCTTGCACTCGCGGAGATGGCTGTTTCCAATACGTCGGAAGCCCTGGGCGAAAAACGCGCGGCAGCCTTGCGCGGTTGGCTCTCGAAACAGGCCCCCGCGAGCGGGCTGCAGCGCGTTGAAATCGATGGAAAGCTCCAACCATGGGAGTTTCTCGTTCGTGCCGACGGCAGGGTGCTCAAGACAGATGCCGTCGACCATTGCCGGGCACACGATTTGATCGGCTGCCAGCCAATAGAGTGGGACATTGCCGGCGCCCGTGTCGAGTACGGGCTATCCGACAGCGATGTGAGGACCCTGGTCCAAGGAATGAAGCGTGCCATCGACAACGGCCACATCGGCTTTTTCGAACCGTGCTATTTGGCATTCCAGCTCGGGCTCTGGAGCACGGCTGCGCAATCCGAAAATGGCCGGGAAAAAGCAAGGCTGGCCGCGACGGCAGACCGATATAGGATGCGACTGATACGGTTCCTGGACGAATGCCTGATATGATCGTTCCGATCAATCCAGCCTTCGCAACATGTCTGCTTCCTGCTCGAGAATAGTGGCCACTTCCTCGCGCTGCAGATGCGTCATCATCAAGCTGACGCAGCACTCGAGATAGGTGATCGAGGCGCGCCGCAGATAGGCAGCCGTCTCGCGTTCGGCCATCTGGTCGATATCCCTCGCGGGTCGCTTGGGTTGCATGAGGATGATCCTCCGTATCGGGTCCTCCCGCCAAACCACAAGCTTGGGCGGATGTTCCGCGCGATCTCGGGAAAGATTCGGCGGCCGTCTCGCATCACGCCGGAAGGTTCTGCAGCCCGCCGGATGCCGGCCTCGCTCTTTTGGCAAAGCCTGTCATCTGATCGCCGATGCGACTGCCTTCGAGCGCCGCGAAATAATCGATCGTCAGCTTGAGCCCTTCGTTGAGGGGCACCTTCGGTGTCCAGCCGAGCAGCGCTTTTGCACGCGAAATATCGGGCTGCCTGCGCCGAGGATCGTCTTGCGGCAGCGGCAGAAATCTCAAATCCGATTTGGTGCCGGTCATCGCCTTCACCAGCGCCGCCAGTCGCACGATGGTGAATTCTCCGGGATTGCCCAGATTGACCGGCTTGCCCGGATTGGGGTCGATGTCCATCAGTCGCCTCAATCCATCGATCTGATCGGAGACATAGCAGAAGGACCGCGTTTGCAAGCCGTCGCCGAAGATCGTCAGAGGACGTTTTTCTAACGCCTGCATGATCAGGTTTGAGACGATGCGGCCATCCGCCGGATCCATTCTCGGACCGTAGGTGTTGAAGATGCGCGCGACGCGCACGTCGGCTTTGCCGGCTCTAAGATAGTCGAAGCAAAGCGTTTCGGCAGTGCGCTTGCCCTCGTCGTAGCAGGCGCGCGGGCCTGTGCAGTTCACATGGCCAACATAGTCCTCCCTCTGGGGATGTTGCTCCGGATCGCCATACACTTCGCTCGTCGAGGCCTGTAGCAGCCGCGCGTCATATCGGACAGCGAGTTCGAGCAGGTTGAGCGTGCCGATCACGCAGGTTCGCGTGGTGTGTATCGGGTCGGCCTGGTAACGCGGCGGCGAGGCAGCGCATGCCAGGTTGTAGATGCGATCCACGGGCTCGCCGAGATCCAATGGCCGGCAGATGTCC
>NZ_RZTC01000017.1:69738-77311 GCF_004023165.1 Mesorhizobium sp. M7A.F.Ca.MR.176.00.0.0
TCCATGATCGAGATGATGTTTTCCATGCGCCCTGTCAGGAAATTGTCGGCGCAGATCACGCGCCAGCCATCGCGGAGCAATGCTTCGCAAAGATGCGAACCGAGGAATCCCGCACCGCCGGCGACAAGCACTGCCTTTGCCCTTTGCGCGTTTCTTTTTTGTCGCATCGTCGTTTTCTCCTGTATGCCGGTCATGCTGCGCTTCCGATGTCGAAATCGAGGGCCGCCGCCCTTGGCTGTGTCAACGCCGTCACGAATTCGCGGGCCCTGGCCGCACCGGTGTGGGATGCGAGGACGCGTTCGCGGGCCCGGCGGGCCATGGCGAGGCGTGTGCGCTCGGACTCGCCGAAGAGGATTTCGATGACATCGTCCGTTTCCCCGGCGGTGTGGATCGCCGATGCGGGAAAGAAGCTGTCGAGCCCTGGCCAGCGATCGCTGATGATGGGCGTGCCGCAAGCAGCCGCTTCGAACAGGCGCACACTGGGCGACCATCCGGCAGCGATCATGGAACTGCGTGTGACGTTCAGCGTGTAACGCTGACGGCTGTAGAACGCGGCATGATCGGCCGGCGGCAAATGTTCGATGCGTTCGACATTGTCCGGCCAGATGATGTCGGATGGGTATTGCGAGCCGGCTACGACGAAACGGCGGTCCGGCATATGCCGTGCTGGTTCGAGCAGCAGCGCGTTCAGCGTTGCCTGCCGGTCGGCACTGTAGGTGCCGAGATAGCCGAGATCCCAGCGGATCGGATCGCCGGTCCGGTGGTGCCGTTCCGGGTCGACCGAGCAGTAGAGCGGTTCGGCGCGGCGCGCGCCGAACTCCTCCACCAGACGGCCAAGCATCGGCCCGCCGGTGAACGAGAAGTAGACGTCGAAATACGGAATCTGCCGCCAGCTCAGGTAATCGCAATCATCGGCTGAAAGCTGCGCCACGGTTACCGGCGTGTCGATGTCGTAGAAGCAGAAGCGCCCCTTGCAAAATGAAGCGACGATGTCGATGACCACGCGCCCTTCCGGCACGAACGAGCCGATGACGACGATGTCGGCCTGCTCCAGGCACCGGGCGTAGTTGCGTTGCAATTCCGCAGTGGTTTCGTAGTAGCGCAAGGCGCAGAAATCCGGATCGCGCAGATCGCGGTGGTTTGCGTACCACGGCACGTCGCGCTCCAGAAAGGTCACGCGGTGGCCGAGTTCGTGCAGACCTTTCAGCAGGCCTCGAAACGTCGTGGCATGGCCGTTTCCCCAGGACGAGGACAGCGACAGGCCGATAAAGACGATGTCCAGTTGTTTGGTCATTCCGCTGCCTCCACGGTCCCCTGCTCGAAATGACGTTTGAAGACAGCATCGGCCACGTCCGCCCGCAGCGCGTAGGTATGGTCGGCCAGCACGCGGCGAAGTGCGGCCTTGCCGATTGCCTTTGCCCGACTGGAGGTCAGCGAACGCATGATCTCGGCGACATCGCCGCCGTCGCGTGCCACCAGGATCTCCTCGTCTGGTTTCAGGAACAGTTCCACGCCCAGCCATGCGTCGGTGATGAGGCAGGCACCGGCGCCGGCCGCCTCGAAGACACGCGTGGCCGGTGAAAAACCGTTTACGGCCATGCTGTCGCGACTGATGTTCAGCACTGCCTTGGGTGTGACGTTGAAGGCATTGTGATCGCGGGTGCCAACGTGACCAAGCCAGCCGACATTGGCGGGAAGCGGCTTGTCCCCCCAGCCCGATCCACCGAGCAGAAAGCGCTGTTTCGGCAACTGGCTTGCGGGATCGAGGAAGAATGCTTCGACACGCGCCTCACGATCCGGCAGCCGGTTGCCGAGGAACGCCAGATCGCAAGCGAAACGCGCATTGCTGGCGACCGGGTGATGCGTTTGAGGATCGAGCGCATTGTAAATCGGCACGCATTCGTTCGCCCCCATGGCACGGTAGGCCCAGACGACGGGGTCGCCGCCGCCATAGGTCAGCACAAGGTCGATTTCTTGCAGGGCGCCATGGAGCGGATGGTCCGGTTCGTCGCGCAACTGGGCAAGGGTTGCCGGAGCGTCCACGTCCCAGAATACCACCAGCGCGTCGCTGCGGGCATGGTCGAGAACGGCGCGCAGCAGCGCCTCGTCCTCGAAACCGACGCCACTCGCCTTGACGACGATGTCGGCGCTGGCGGCGCGTGCCGCGACCTGCATCAACGCGTGCTGGGTCGCTTCATAAACGACCACAGTGCACCAGTCAGGGGCCTCGATGTCGCGGTTCTTCTGCCGGTCGTAGACGTCGGGCTCATAGAAGGTGATTTCGTAGCCCAGTTGGGCAAGCGCCTTCAGCAAGCCGCGATAGTAGGTCGCGGCACCGTTCCAGTAGGACGACAAGAGGCTCGATCCATAGAATGCCATCTTCATGCGGCGGCTTCCTTTGCGGTGGTCTTGTTGATGGTATGTTCGGTTGTGCATTCCATGAGCACGCCGAACAACTCGTCGACGCGGTGCTGGCAGGTGTGCCGCGAGCGGATGGTCTCGAGACCCGAAGTCACCAGGGAAGCCGCGAAATCCGCATCGGCCAACACCGCCCGCAGGTGTTGCCGCATTTGCGAGCCATTGTGGGCGAACAGGAAGTCGACGCCGGGCCTGAACAGCTGCTCGACATCGGACCATGGTGCTGAAATCAGCGGAATGCCGCAGGCGAGTGCCTCGAACATGCGGATCGTCGGAATTCCAGGCAAACCCTCACGATAGGGGCGCCGCGGGATGTGGACGGTGACACGATGCGCGGCGAACGCCTTCGGCACGTCGGCATTGGCGATCCATCCGTCATAGCGCAGTCCGGCGGTGGCCAGATCCGCAAGTGCGGGCTTGGGGTAGCGTACGCCGTGCACGGTGGCATCGAGACCGAGATCGCGCACCGGCTTGATCAGAAATTCCTTGAGTTCGGCGGTCCGCTCATCGTCGCCCCAGTTTCCAATCCAGACCAGATCGGACGTGGGGTGGATCTCCGGGTGTGGCTTGAACAGGCGATCGTCCGCGGCTTCATGCCAGGTGAAGACGCGCTTGCCCCAGCCGGCGCGCAGATAGCTCTCGCGCAAGGCCTCGCCAAAGGCGAGAACGCCGTCATAGTGCTCCAACCGCAGCGCCGAGATTGCCTCGGTCGCCGATACCGCCCGGTGGTGGGTGTCATGAAACAGAAGGATGAAGTTGCCGCCAGCGGCCCGGGCACGGCCGATGCGTGCGACAAGCTCCGGATCCGTCCACTCATGAACGATCACAACGTCGGCCTCAGCGATCCAGGCCTCGTGATCGAACCCGGCATCATAGGTCACCGGCATTAGTTCTGGGAAATCCTTGCGGAAGCGTTCGATGGCGAAGGATCCCTTCTCAGCCAGCAGGTTCGAACGGCTCCAGCCGTCGGACGGCTCCAGCGCGACCGCCTGGTGCCGGCGCGCGACCAGTTCCCGCATGATACCGCGCAGGAAATGGGCATTGCCGTGGTTCCAGTCGGAAACGACCGAGTGGGTGTAGAACAGAAAGCGCATGGTCAGCGCCCCGCCATGGCCAGGGCCGCCTTGTCGTAGACGCCTCGCATGGCCGCCGCTTGCCTGGCCAGTGTAAACCGGCGGCTTCGTCGCATGGCTGCCTGACCGAGCTCTCGCCTGAGCTCGGCATCAGTGGAGAGACGATTGAGGCAGGCAGCGAGGTCGTGCGAATTGCGCGCGTCAAAGAACATCGCGGCCCCGTCCCATAGTTCGCGATAGGTTGCGATGTCGGAAAGCACCAGGGGCGTCGCCGACATGGCAGCTTCCAGCGCGGCCAGACCGAATGGCTCATAGATTGATGGCGACACGAAAATGCCGGCGCGCGCCATCAAGGAGCGCACCTCGTGAGACGGCAGTGCTCCCAGAGGAACAGCATAGCTGAAGCTGGTACGCCCGCCGTTGGGACCGTGCATCGAACCGGCGGCAAAAACGGGCCATTGCGTCAGCGACGCGGCCTGGTCGATCACCGCCGCATTCTTGCCCTCGTCCCACCAGCGGGCAGCGGCGAAGACGAGCGGTTGGCGCTTTTCGGTCTTCGGCACCGGACTTGCACTATTTCCGACCACACTCAGACGCGCGATCGGGCCATAGCAGGTCTCAAGCATGTCGGCATGGCTGCGGCTCGGCACGATGACTGCGTCGGCCCGATCCAAGCCGCGCCTGTTGCGCTCCTTCTGCCAGGCCCATGCGCCATCCACCGCCTGTTTCCTGACGGCGTGGAACCATGTCGTCACGCAGGAATGGGAGACCACCACGGCTGGGCATGGCGCATCGAATCCCGATGCCTGCGTCGGCGCGTTGAAATGGACTAGGTCAATGGCGTGGTCGCGCATGGGCGCAAGCAATTCCCGCGGCAGCGCGTCGAGGTCGCCGCCGCTGCTGGTCATCCAATCCGGCGGCGTATTCAACCAGATCAGCGTCGTGAAAGCCTCCGCCTCCTCGGCCTGCTGCCTTGACGGTTGCGGACCGAGGCAGGCAAGCACCACGCTGTCGCCGCCGTTCACAAGTTCCCCTGCCAGATCAAGGGCATAGCGCCATACGCCGCCCACGGCATCGACGGTCATCAGGATGCGCCGCGAGCGCGGCGTCAGTGTCCGCAACATGTCGCCTCCAGTTCCGCCAGCGGCCGCGGCCGCCTCTCCTGGATGTCACTGAATTTCTGGAAAGATGCGAGGTAGTGGTCATGGGCGCGTTCCCAAGCAAGGTCGTCGGGTTCGCCCCAAAGCTCGCGGTAGCTGGGCGAACTCGGATACGGATAAAGCGGCACAGGTTCGTTGGCCCATACGCCGTGGTCGATCAGGTGGGTTCGCCAGTGCTCGACCAGGGCGGGATCATCCTCGACCACGCCGATCAGATTGGCCTGAACGAATGGAACGTGACGTCTGGCGTCGACCAGCAGCGCGGCGAGTTCCTCGGTACCCAGCCGGCAGCGCTTGGCCAGCATTGCCCGACCTTCGACGGTCAGGCTTTCGAGACCGGCCTCGATGGAGACGCAGCCTGCGGCGCCCAGCAATTCCAGCAGCTCGGGCTTCCACAGATCGATGCGGGTCTGTACGCCGAATTTCACATCGCGATCGACCAAGGCTTCCAGCAACGCTTTTTGCGGCAGGAAGATCTCGTCGATGAAGTAGATGTAGCCGACACCTTGGGCAATCAGCCGATCGATCTCCGCTACCACCGCTTCGTGGTTTCGACGGCGATAGGCATCACGGAAATCGATCTTGGCGCAGAAGCTGCAATTGTAGGGACAGCCGCGCGATGCCTCGACTTCCGCACCGAACCCCACCTGATTGTCATCGAACCTGTGATGGTGGTGCGAATGGGCTGCGATCCAGTCCGCTGGCCATTCGAGTGGCGGATGATCGACAAACGAGCTGGCGTGGACGCCTCCGTTCGAAACCACCCTGGCATCCCGCAGATAAGCGGTTGAGGGCACGGCGCTCCAATCATCGCGCCGGGCAAGTTGCTCGACGACTTCTTCACATTCGCCGCGCACGACGATGTCGACGCCGAGCTTGCGCAAGGTCGGCGCAGGCGTCGCCGAGCCGTGCGGCCCGACCGCGACCGTGCGTCCACCGCGCCCGGCGAGACGGTTGAGGAAATCGGCCGGCACACGCAATTCCGGCGGTGCGCAGCGCCAGAACAGATAGGTCGGGGCGGTACTGACGACGGTCATAGCCGGGGCGAAATCAGCCACCCGCTCGCAGAGACCGGAATTATCGAGCCTCTGCAACTGCCCATCCAGCATCAGCACCTCATGTCCGGCGGCTTCGAGCAGGGCCTTCGAATAGCCGAGTTCCAGCGGCAGATGTGGTTGGCGGCAGCCGAAATAGATGCTGTCGTCGTAGGTCCAGAATGGGTTTACCAAAGCGATTTTCATGCGACGTACCTCACGGCTTCAGGGGGAGGCTCGAGCCGATGGCGCTGCAGCCAGTCGGCGAGGTCGCGGACGCCTTCGCGCCATGAAACATGGGCCATCCAGCCAAGCGCGGTTTTGATCTTGCGGGTGTCGGCGACGAAGAAGGGCTGGTCGCCGGTGCGTTCCCCATCATGGCGGATTGAAAGCTCATGGCCGGTCAGGCTATGAATCTCGCTCAACAGCCTGCGCAGGCTGACCGCATTTTCCGGGCCGCCGCCAAGATTGAATGCTTGGCCTTTGATGGTCTCGATGCGATCGAGCACGGCCCTGTAGGCGGCAACGGCATCGGAGACATGCAGGATATCGCGCACTTGCCTGCCGTCGCCGTAAATGGTGATCGGGCGTCCCGTCAGCGCGCTGAGCAGGAAGTGCGCGACCCAGCCCTGATCCTCGGTTCCGAACTGGCGCGGTCCATAGATGCAGCTCATCCGCAGCACCGCCGTCGGCATGCCGTAAGATTTGGCATAGTCGAGCACATACTGATCCGCCGCGCCTTTGGAGCAACCGTAGGGCGTGCAGAAGTCCAGGCCCCGAGCCTCATTGATGCCGTGCGCCTGGATGACGCTGTCGCAAGGCACATAGCGATCGCCGTCCTCGCGGACCGCGACGTCAGGCAGGCTGCCATAGACCTTGTTGGTGCTGGCGAAGATCACCGGGATACGCTCGCCGCTCAGTCGTGCCGCCTCCAGAACGTTGAACGTTCCCCGAAGGTTGATGTCGAAATCCTCGCCCGGCTGGACCAGGCTTGTGGTGACGGCGGTTTGCGCGGCCAGATGGAAAATTGCCTTCGAAACCATCAAGACAGGCGCCAGGGCGTTGGCGTCTCGCACGTCGACCGTCTCCACCGTGAGGCGACCGCCGTGTTTTTGCGCCAGCCATTCAAGGTTCTGCTCGACGCCCGGACGGCTGAGATTGTCGATCACCAGTACCGGCTCGCCATCCGACAACAGGCTGTCGGCGAGGTTCGATCCTATGAAGCCGCTGCCGCCGATGATGGCGACCGGCGCGTCGCGTCGATTGCGTGTGTTCATGAGACCAACCCGCGTTCTTCGAGCTCGCGCTTCATGTCGGCGCCGCGGTCGACGGCGGACGTGTTACGCACCCAGGAAACGAACTCGCCGAGCGAATTCTCCAGTTGCCGCACCGGCTCGAAACCGAGCAGCTCACGGGCCTTGGAAATATCAGCGAAGCAGTTGCGGATATCGCCGGAGCGGGCTTTGCCGAGCAGTTCCGGCGAGCGGTTCGGTGTCCCCATGGCCTCGGCCAGCAATCGCGCGACTTCGCTGATCGCGTAGGCGCGGCCGCTGCCGATGTTGATGACATGACCCTTTGCCTGGCGTTGCTGCAGAGCAAGGCGAAAGGCGCGGGCGACGTCCTGCACATGGACGAAATCGCGCTTCTGTTCGCCATCCTCGAAGATCATTGGCCGTTGGCCGTTGGCGAGACGCGAAGCGAAGTTGGCCAGCACGCCGGTATAGGGATTCGACAACGCCTGGCCGGCGCCGAAGACATTGAACAGGCGCAGCGCGACCGCATCGATGCCATAGGCCTCGCCGAAGATCAGCACGGCGCGTTCCTGGGCGTATTTTGTCAGCGCATAGATGGAGGCGAGATCGACCGGCTTTTCTTCGTCCGTCGGCAG
>NZ_RZTC01000171.1:0-2713 GCF_004023165.1 Mesorhizobium sp. M7A.F.Ca.MR.176.00.0.0
CGTTTCCTTCGGTGCCGGCGCGACCAAGCAGGTCCGTACCTGTGGAGCCGAGCGCGATCGACTTGCCATCGGGAGTGAGAGCCCGATCCCATCCGATTAACACGCGCTCTTGCTCAATATCGTCTCTGTTCCCGAAGGTGCCAATCAATCTTGTCCCTGCTGGCAGCAGAATGCGAGATCCGTCGAAGGAGAATACCGGTTCGATAACCTGCGCGCGAATATTTCCTGGCAGTTCCGTATTAATAGCCGTTTCAAGTACGGCGGAGATCATCGTGCCCTGGGCGACCATACGCGACGGATCAGGGAGAGTGCGAGACACAGAGGTTGCTGCTTCGGAGGCGGTACCAGCTGCAAGGGACCGGTCGTTCGCACCCCGGCCTTGGGGACGTTGTGAGACACCATCGACTGACGCGGAGCTCGCCCTGGATTCATCCATGACAACACTATTCGATTCCCTTTGTTTAGTATCGATTTCTTGGAATTGTCGATGATTTTCAGCGTTGAGCTTAGCAGCCTCCTCGGAGCCTTTGCGCTCCTCTTCCAGTCGCAAGGCTTCCCCCCGCAAACGCGCATTTTCAACCTCTATCTTATCCCGCTCCGAGCGAAGCCTTTGCACCATTTGTTCGCCATAGCGTTCAAGTAATTCTTGCACGTCGGCGGCCGACATGTTAGTCTGTTTCTTATCGCTGACTACTTGATCGATTTTCTTTCTTAGTTCATCGAATCTCTTGTCTATCTCGTCAGCCTTTGGTTCGATCGCTTTTGGTTGCGCCTCAGGAACAGAAAAATCAAGTGCTGGGCTGTCCTTGGTCAAGCGATCAACTTCCAGATCAACCTGCGACGCCTTCTGCTCATCGTCATCATGCAAGCCGAGAATCGCCGCCATTTGCATCGGGCCGAGCGCCGTCCCGAACGCTATGGCGCTGGCGAGCAGCGCGGCGGCAACAAAGAGCTCACGGCCTCTGCCGCGCTTAGATTTACCCGTTTGCCGGGCTCGACGTCTTTTAAGCAGTTTTTCGCGTTCAGGATCGACAGGCGCGTCCGCCGCTGTCTCCGCTCCGCCGGGATCCTGTCGATGGCCGATGTCGGGCGAGTCATCTGTCATGTCCCAACCCTCTCCACCGTGGTTTTGCCGAGTGCACAACGCTTGCTTTACCTACGCAGACAGTGTCATTGCCGATTCTCATCACCCAGTAGTCGCTGGTTCCGTCCACGATGATGCGATCGCCTTTACTGCGTGAATTGACCAGCTTTTCCTCCCGGTCACGACCAACCTTAAAAATTGCCGGTTGGGGCGCACCCTTGGGCAGGACGAAAGTCGTCTGCAATGTATTGTCTGTCACGGCCAACGGGCGAAACCCCGCGTCACCCGAAACCACATAGCCGTGATTTGCTGGAGCGACTGCGGCACGGCTATTGCCCAATGTCTTGAACTCCTGAGGATAGGTGAAGACGGTCCGGAATGCCTGGTCGGCGCCTGCCGCCATCCCCGCGCTTATCTGGCCGACCGAACGTATCTCAAATGTATAGACGCGTTGGTCAGAATAGACCGTCATATTCGTGAGCGCTTTTTCGATAATAGGCTTCAGGCTGATCACATTGCCTCTCTTCAGCTTGATCACCTCCCAGGAGGCGCTATCTCCGATGAGAATCGATTCGACATTTTCCCCTTCAGCGAACTGAATAGCGGTTACTGATTTCAAGTATAGATTAAGTTTGTATACGTTCCTCTCATCGTACACGTAGCGTTTTATCCGCAGGTCTGATGCAAACCCGACAGGCGACTGCTCAGCCACCGCCGAATTTACTGACAGCACAACAGAAATCAAGGAAACATAGATAGATTTACACATTATCGCTTTGTCTTTTTGCTAATTCTCAGCCGGCCGTTTCCGCATCGATCCGATAGAACAAGACGTTGAACCCAAGCGGATTTTTCCACACCGCCTCCAAGGTCGCCTTTTGTCGAGGCTTGAACTGATAGCCAATTGTAGCAAGGAAACTTCGCTCAACTGCGTCTCGCCCCTTTTCTTCACGGTATTTGGTAATGCGCACACGCGCGACATCCGATGGGTTGCGCCCCCTCGGGGTCAGAGAGACAGATTTGACCACAACACGCACGCGAACGTCCTTGCCGTAGAGTGTGGGCGGATATTGCTCTGACTCCGAACGCCAGGTTTGCGCTAGGGTTTGCGCGGCACTGTCGGATGAGCGCGCCATGACGTCAGGGATGCGGGTGCTGTTGTCGGCTGGATCGAAGGTTTCCCGGTCGACGACATAGGAAACGAGTTCCGCCTGAAGGACAGCCTCCTGCTCTTGGAGCGAGGTGGGCTGCACCTCGACGATCTTTTCAGCCTCGCCGGTGGTCTTGTCTACCATCACTACATAGGGCTTAGTTTGTTTGAGCGGCAGCATGACTATTAGTGCCACCAGGGACAAGAGACTGGCGGCAGTGGCAGCGACTGCGATCCTTGCGCAGTTGTTGCGCTGTTCGCGAAGGCTAAAAAAAACTTCGTCTTCAAATGCGTGCTGTATTTCTTGTTCAGACACACGTCTCTCCTATTCGGTTTGCGTTACCGATTCCGTTGCGGGTCAGCGGTCTTGTTCGGGAGATACAGTTCGGTTGCCGTATTGAGCGAGAGGATGAATCGGAACAGCCATCTGAGGATCTCTCGTAGCATTTGATTTCAATGACGACAGGCCGCTCATGCAA
>NZ_RZTC01000171.1:2722-8617 GCF_004023165.1 Mesorhizobium sp. M7A.F.Ca.MR.176.00.0.0
CCCGCCGCCGGCTCGGCTCCAGCTTCACGTGCGGCGCTTGCCACACTTACGCCGTCTCGCGATCGTTGGCTGCCGCCGTGCACTTTCTTTGCGGCACCCCAGGCCATGTGAGCTGCGGCAGAGGCCGCGCCAGAGGCCGCGCCGGCGCCTACAGCCGCCACCGACACAGAGGCCAGGGAACTTGCCATGGTCGGGATCATGAACAGGAGAGCCGTCGCCGCCATGATGATAAAAATGAAGGCGAAATCATTACCGCGGGATGCCACATAGACGTCAGCGGCGACATACAGCACAATAGCCATAAGGGTCGCGGTCAGCAGCGGGAGGACCACGAAGCCAACCGTGAAGCGGGTCCAACTCTCGAAATACTGACTCGTTTGAGGCATCATCAGCATGATGATAGCCAGAGGCGCTAGGCTGATCGACACGGCGAACCCAATTTTGGCCATCATTACAATAAACGCGCATGCGGCGATAAAAAAGCCGCCAACGATTATGAATAACACACCAATAAACACGTTCCGAAATGACTTTCCAACGTGCCAGATCGAAAAATCCGTTATGTATCTACCAGATAGGTGCAGGACCGCATGGGCGAACTCATCCATCGCTGAAGATGTGTCCGATATCCGCTTAGGATCGAGAAGGGCGGGATCAACGTTCTTGATTGGCACTTTCGCGGCATGCATCATAATGCTTGCGTAATTATTTGGCACATCAATAAGCATTGAATAAATGCCTTCAAAATTCACCCACATTGTTGCAAATGAATATATCAGTATATATCGCAGAGCCCAATGTAAATACACGGAGTAATTTATCGTTCTGAATTGGATTATGTGATTTATCGCGATAAACAACAACGAGACCAACGCCATGGCGCCGAGCAACTCCCTAATCGGCTCAGCAACTCCTTGGAAAACTACTTGCGCATAGTCGACAAGCGTCTTGTCGAGTGTGCGAGTAATGTTTGAAATCACACCCACGGCGCATTACCTGTTAAAATCTAGAAGATCGCGGATGGCATCCGGCTCGGCGGAGTCGGCACCTAATGCCATGAAGTACGATCCTGCCAGCGATGCGATCGCCGCTTGGGTGCGCAGTGTTTCATTGAGCTGCTGCACGATTTCGATCATCACGCGTGTGTTGATGTCAACGCTGCTTTTTAAGTCGTTGCTGTTTTCGAGCGCGGCGATATAGCCATTTATTCTCCCCATGCTGGCGTTGGCACGTTTGTAGGATTCCTCCGCAGTAGAGGCAGCGACAGCGCCCTGAGCCGATCCATTCGCGATAATGACCTTACTGAGGCGTTGGTCGTTGTGCAGCGCAAATGCCTGATCCAAGTGATAGCGAGCTCGAAATTTGGTGAGGGCCGCCTGAATGCCTCCCGGGCCACCTCCGCGGCCATTCAAAGCATCGTCAACCATTTCCCGCAAACCCGGCCCTCCTTCACGGGCCGCGACGTCAGCCTTGCCATTGTTCACCGGGAAGCGCTTCGGACCTGAAATGGAAGAAAGCTGCGCTTTGCCCACGTCTCGGTTCTCAATTAGCAGATGCTCCGCTGTCCGCGCGGATGCTACGAGCTGGTTCATCCCACCGCCTAACAGCCGGCACATTTCCACCACGTACGTCAGCAACTCGACAGCGTTCTTGTCGAAGGTTACCTGGGCGCCGTCCGGAGCGTCTGGGAGCACTCCAATAGACGGCAGGGGAGCAGGCGTGATCTGGCTTTCCTGGGCCCTAGCCTCCCGCACCAGCGAGCCGGCGGCCGCAAGCAAAATACCAGACACAATGACAGACTGGAAAGCAGCTCTCATGACACGACTCCTTCGGTTTGGAGCTCAAGTGTATCCCAGGCGCAGACACAATTGTTCTTGCGCACTGCGGGAACGGCCTGGCAGGCAGTAAGGGGGGCTAGGATCATTGTGAGAAAAATCAGAGGGATCTTCATTGCAGCATCTCCATTTGAAAGTTTGGCCTGTCACGCCATCCTGCGTGCGCTTTCCCCCCTCGCCCACCCCCCAAGATCTCGATACCCTTACCGATCGCTCCGAGGGCGAAATCAAGAACGACGCTGTCGCCGCCCGATTTCAACAGCACCAAATGGTTGTCCACGTTGCTTATCCGAAGGAAAGCGCTTTCCGTCGGCGTTAGATTGAGCGGCGCGAGTTCGGCTTCAGTGTTGTAGGAACTTGGGTAGACCAGACGCGTGACGGCGCTCTCCAGTATGGCATCGCCCGCAGCGCTGTTGGTGATGTGGGACACACGTTGAGTCAGGAGAACGACCGCAACATTGTTTTTGCGCATCGTTAGCATCCAATCCTTCAGGCGCAGTTGAAAATATTCGTCGTCGAGCAGCTTCCAGGCTTCGTCAAGAACCAGCAGTGTTGGAGCCTCGTCTTCTACGAGCCGCTCCACGCGTCGAAAGACATAGCTCAGCCACGCGGTGCGGATGGTGTCGTTGTCGAAAATTTCCGTGAGGTCAAAAGCGGTGATCCGACTATCGAAAGCGAGCGAATCGATACTCTTACCCCCAAACAGCCAGCCGAATTGACCGGTCTCGTCCCAGCGGCCAAGTCGGTTATAAAGGTCACCATCATCGTCGGTCGCACGCAGCTGGCTGCGGAACTGCGCGAAATTCTGTAGGCGGAGGTCAGCCGTTGCGTTTGCCTGAGCGGCATCATGGAGTGCCTGAAGTTGCAACGGATTTAGCCGTCCGCCCTCGTTGTCAGCCAATGCGGAAAGCCAATCGGACAACCAGGCCGCGCCGCGGCTATCTGCCTCGGCTCGCATAGGGTTGAAGCCCGTTTCCTGCCCCATACGCACGGCGGAGTAGGTTCCGCCCATGGCGCGGATCGCCATCTCGAAACCATTATCCTTGTCAAAGACTATGATCCGAGCGCCAAGCCGATGGGCCTGACTGAGCAGAAAAGCAGTACCAAGCGTCTTGCCAGACCCGGTTTGGCCAAGCACAAGCGTATGGCCGACCGTGCGCTGACCTGGCTTGCCCGGCAAATGGAAGCTGAAGCGGAACGTCTCGCCACGTGCTGTGGGCAATATTGTTACGCAGTCGCCCCAAGGGCATAGCTCCGGTGGATTGCCTTTCGGCAAGCCGTGCATGGCGCAAAGTTCTGCAAAATTCTGCGAGGAGATCATTTCCGCTCGTGTGCGATAGCTGAAATTACCCGGATGTTGAGCGAAATAAACTGCGCGGGCAGAGAAGTTCTCGCGAACAATTGCAGAACCCGCGTCTTGCATGGCGCGCGTGACGTAAGCCATGGCTGCCTCAAGCTCCTCCTGAGTCTCGCAAAATACAGCGATGCTGCAATGGTGGTCGCCAAAGGCGACGCGGCCGGATGCAATATCGTCCTCGGCCTCTTCCAGTTGCGCCATCAAAGAGATAGCCGCATCCTCCGCCGCCTTCATCCGCTTGCGCACACGAGCGATTTTAGCTTGGGCGGCAATATTGTCGATCGGCGTAAAGCTCTGAGAGACCACGGTATCGTAAGGCAGGCTAAGCCTGTCGAGAATGCCGGGATAAGTTTCGGTAGGGTAGTCCTTTACCGATATGATGGTTCCGTAGCGTTTGAGACTTGGGTTGGGGTTGTCGCATTCGAAGACCTTGCCGCGGAACGTGACCGTCGAACTCGCCAAGAGGTCAGCGACGGGGACGAACTTTTGGCCAGCAACGAGTCGCCCACTTGATCCGTCGATCGCGGTACGCAACAAACTAAGCCACTCACCATCCGAGACGGTTAGCCGACGAGGCTTTGCCACACTTACGCTAACCATGCAGGTGTTAATCATCTGATCGAGGCGAACTGCGCGCGCAGTGACCTCTTCACGACTGTAGACCTCCTTGTTGCCAAACACATTGAGTAGTTTGGCCAGCCTCTTCGGCGGTCGGATCACAATAGTAACCATCGTAACCCGGTCGCGCAGCCCAATAGTCTCAAGATAATTTCGCCAGCGCTGATCAATCTCCTCGTTGAAAGGATCTCCTTTGATCTGTCGCATCGTGGGTCGGGTTTCCGCAGAGATGCGATGGACATAATATCCAACGTCACCGCGTTGCTGTGCAATGAAACGTGAGAATGCGTTACTCAACTCAATCGTATGCCGGCAATCGATCGTGTCGGCATTGACCCCTTCGGCAGCGAAAGCGGCCATTAGATCGCCATCACGTAACATGAGGGTGCCATCGTCCACGATGCTGACATATGGCAGATTGACTGCAAGTTGTTCGCGTTCGTGAGCGGATCGGTGCGTCGTCACATTAGCAAGTAACTTATGCATGATATACTAGTCCTTCACCTTTCAACAGTGCCGGGCTCATGCGCGTGCTTTGCACGGTTGCGATAAAAACGTCGATGATCTTTGGATCATAGGCGGCTAGGGTACGCAAAGTGGCGTAGCCAACACTTCCCACAATCACCAGATAGAGGAATGATTTGGTGATGATGAAACCGAGCATTACGACGCCTATGAGGACAACCAGATACATGACCGGCAATCCCGCAAAGGCGACTTCGCGCGTCAAGCCTATGAAAAGCGTTGTGCGTTGAATGGTCTATACTCCTCTGAATGGCTCGCGAGGTAAATTTTACAGCATCCGCGCCGAGCCGGATTAGCGTGCGGTTAGGCCCTGGACGAAACTTGCGCCGCCAAACACGATCGCGATGCCCATGACGATTGAGACTGCGAAGGTCCAGTCCATGCGACCAGTCATAAAAGAGAAGCCAACGGCGATGACGGCCAAGGCAGAGATTGAAACACCGATTGGCCCGGTTATCGCTTCCACAATTGCCTGAAGGAATGTTGTCACACCATTGAAATCCTGAGCAGCACTCGGCGTAACAAAAATAATCGTCAACAACGCTGCCGCAGACGCAACGGGCAACCGCCGCCCGACGCTCTTGGTTAGATTTTTAAGTGTCTCGACAGAGATTTTCGTAAGAATGTTAATTGTACGCTTTGGGGTCGACATTCTGTTCGTCCTTTCTGCAGGTCTTCCGTTCCTAATTTGCTGTACAGACGACCGTTAATGATGCACTTTGGATGCCCTTGAAGTTCCTCGCAAACGCGATCGTGGTTTGCGCTTTGATTCTTTCTTGATATTTTTTGTTGGCTTTAATGGGCCAACGACCGAGCTCTTTCTGGCCGACGTAGGCCGCTGCAAGACAGTCTGAAAAATGCGTTGCGCCGCGCCACCGGGACGTTCATCGGCATCTGTCACTAGCGAAAGCAGGTGGGGCGGCGCATCGTTGCCCGCTCTCGCGATTTGAACTGCGATATTGTGCGGCTCGACACTGACAGCGTGAAGGATGTCCGACACATATTGCCGGGTCTCCCGATAGGGCGGAATGCCGCCATGTTTGCGCACAGCTGCAGGCCCGGCGTTATAGGCAGCGAGGGCAAGTTCAAAGGAGCCGAACTCATCGAGCATTTCTGTCAAGTATGTGGCGGCGCCCTCGAGATTTTGCTGCGCCGAGAACGGATTCTTCACATCGAGATCCAATGCGGTACGCGGCATTAGCTGGCCGAGCCCGACTGCACCAGCCGACGAAACCGCGCGAGGGTTGAAGTTGCTCTCCCGCTGAATCATCGCCGTGAAGAGATCAACAAACATTGACTGGTTTAAGCTTGATTTGCGTACGCCTGGCCTCGAAGCAAATCGCCGTCCAAACTCGGCGGCAAGCCAGTACATATTCCTCTGATCATGGGTGAGGTCTTTTGCCATGCTGTGCGCAATCGGAAGAGAGAGCAAACTGAGCCGCCTCGACAGAAGATTTCGCGCGCGTTTGGTCGCACGTGCCGATGACATGGAGGAGGGATGACGGAAGGCGGCTTCAACAGCTCTATCGGTCGACGCGCCTGTAAATTCCAGGACAGAAT